>JBATEA010000433.1:0-3497 GCA_049663745.1 Steroidobacteraceae bacterium
GCCAGGACTCGAGCCAGAACAGGCGCGCCTCGGGTTGATCGCGGCTCCAGGCGGCGGCGGCCGCGATGACGTCGAGCTGGCCTTTGGCCGCGGAATCCAGCGCCTCCTGCATCTTCGCGTCGATCTCCTCGAGGCCCGCGTCCGCGTATTGCAGCGCGAGGAATGGAGCGCCATTTGCGAGCGTCAGCAGGCACTTCCAGCCCGCGTAATTCCTGCGTCCGTTCAGCCAGGCCAGTGCGTCCGCCACCACCGGCAGCGGCAGCCGCAGGCGTGCACTGCGGCTGACGATCGTGCGTGGCAGGCGATCGCTGCGGCTCGCGGTCAGGATCAAGTAGGTGTTGTCAGAAGGCTCCTCAAGAGTCTTCAGCAAAGCATTGAATGAATTAATGTTCATGGCATCGGCTGGGTCGATGATCGCCAGCTTGCTGCGGCCGCGGTAACTCTTCAGCGAAAAGCTCTCCGACAAGTCACGAATCTGCTCCACCTTGATGACGGCTGCGTCTTCCTCCAGCCCGATGCGATAAAAATCCGGATGCGTGCCGGCGAGAAACAGCTTGCAGCCCGTGCATTCGCCGCAGGCGCTGGCAGCTGTCCTGTCACAAAGGATCAGCGCGGCGAGCCACGCGGCCAGTTCGATCTGCCCCGCTCCCGCCTGGCCAAGCAGCAGCAGTGCATGTGGCAGCCGGCCCTGGTTCAGCATTGCCGCCAGCTGCTCCCGGAGCGGTGCAAGCCATGCGGCGCCGGCGCGCGCCAGCAGGTCGCCGATAGCCGGCCCCGCCGCAGTCTCTTCAGTTTCGCGTTTCGTGCCAGCCATGCGGGTCATTCCGCTATCTGCAAGCACGCGTCAATTTCGCGGGCAACGGCCGCCGCGACCTGCCGTTCGCCGCCCGAGGCGTCGATCAGGCGCACACGACCCGGCTCGCGCGCGGCGATGTCCAGGTATCCGCGCCGTACGCGTTCGAAAAACTTCTCGTCCTCGGCCTCAAATCGATCCAGCGTTGCGCCACGGGAAGCGACTCGTGCGTGCGCCAATGCAGGCAGCGCATCCAGCAGCAATGTCAGGTCCGGCATCAGGCCCGGATGCGCAATCGACGCAAGCTGGCGGATCATGGCACCGGGGACACCCTGTCCCGCGCCCTGGTAAGCCTCCGTGCAATCGGTGAACCGGTCACAGAGCACCCAGCGCCCAGCTGCGAGCGCAGGAGCGATCACGTCCGCAACGTGACTGGCACGCGCCGCAAAGATCATCAGCAGTTCGACCGTGACGCCGACCGGCTGGTCGCGACGTGAAAGGACAAGCGCCCGCAGCGCCTCCGCAAGCGGCGTGCCCCCCGGCTCGCGCGTCTGCAGCGGATCGGTGCCGCGGCCCCGCAGGTATCGGGCAGCATGTGCGAGCTGCGTGGACTTGCCGACGCCCTCGATGCCCTCGAACGTGATGAACCGGCCGCGCATCGGGTCAGGGTACCTTATGGCTGCCGCGCAGGTTGGCCAGGTGCCGCGCGACATTCGAGTTGTGCGCAACCAGGGAGGTCGCAAAGTAATGGCGGCCATCGCCCCTGCCGGTCGCGACGAAATAAAGCGCATCCGTCGCCGCCGGGCGCACCGCGGCCTCGAGCGCGGCGCTGCCGACCAGGGCGATCGGCGTCGGTGGCAGTCCTGCGCGGGTGTAGCTGTTGTACGGCGTGTCGGTCTGCAAGTCGCGGCGGCGCAGGTTGCCGTCGAAAGAATCACCCATTCCGTAGATCACCGAAGGATCGGTCTGAAGTCGGATGCCTTTGCGCAGGCGATTGACGAAAACGCCGGCAATCAGCGGCCGCTCGTCGGGTGCGCCGGTTTCCTTCTCTACGAGCGAAGCAAGGATCAGCGCTTCGTAGGGCGTCTTGAACGGAAGTCCCGGCTTGCGCTTGCGCCAGGCGGAGGCCAGCTCCTCCTCGAGCCGCGTCTGCGCCTGCTGCAGCACTTCGCGGTCGGTCGTCCCGCGTGGAAAGCGGTAAGTGTCCGGGAAGAACAGACCCTCGGGATGACGATCCGCCAGGCCGAGCCGTTTCATCACCGCGTCCTGCGGCAGCCCGCGCAATTGCGCGACCACGGCCGGATTGGCCTGTATGGCGGCCAGCGCCTGCCTGAACGTCCAACCCTCCGGGATCGTCACCATGTGCATCAGGACCGACCCGGCGACAAACTGGTCCAGCAACCCGACAGGCGTCGTACCGGGCTGCAATGCGTATTCTCCCGCCTTGATGCGCGTTGCCTTGCCGGTCCGCTTGGCATGCCGGATCCAGAGCCACGGTCGGTCCAGCCACCCGGCTTTCTGCAGCGAGCCGGCAACCGCGGCCAGCGAGGCGCCTGCCGGCAACTCGAATACGACGGGTTGCCGCAGTCCCGGCAGCGGTGTCGCGAGCCAGGTTGCCTCGTACTGGCGCAGTCCCAGCCAGGCCGCCACGGCCAGGATCGCGACGAGCGCGAGGCCAAAGTGCAGGCGCTTCATCCCTGGGACTCCAGCCAGTCGTTGAATCGTGCCGCCAGCGAACCGACCGGCACCCGCTTGCCAGCAAGTTCGCGCACGGGCCAGGCGCCAATCAGGGCATTCGTCATGAACATTTCCGTGGCGGTTCCGAGTTCGCCTGCGCGGATGCCGCGTTCGACCACGGCAGTTCCGTGTTCCGCGGCCCAGCTACGGAACGCGCGGCGCATCACGCCTGCGACGCCGCATTGGTCGAGCGAGGGCGTCACCAGCTGTCCGGCGATGACTGCGAACAGGTTGCTCTGCGTTCCGGAGATCACCTGGTCCCGATCGTCCAGCATCAATCCTTCGGCAATGTCTTCATCGTCCCACTCGGCGCGCGCCATGACCTGTTCGAGTCGGTTCAGGTGCTTGATCCCGGCCAGCGCGGGATTGCGCGAACAGCGCACCCGGCAGTACCGCAGCCGCACGCCCTCGCGCCACGCCGTCGCCGGCCATGCCGGCCAATCGAATCCAGCGGCGATGCAGGTCGGTTGCAATTTCGCCGGCGGCCGATAGCCCCTTGCTGCCGGACCGCGAGTCCAGATCAGTTTTACGACACCGCGGCCTTGCGGCCAGGCGGCAGCAATCTGCCCGAGCACCGGTGCCCGGTCCGGCATGGGCAATGTCAGGCGGCGCGCGCCCTCGGCCAGCCGTTCCAGGTGCCACTCGAAGAATCGCGCGCGCCCATCCTGCACGGCCATCGTTTCGAACAGCCCGTCACCATACTGCAGGCCGCGATCGAGCGGATCGAGCCGGGCGCCCGCGACACCATTGACAATCACCGGCATCAGATGATGCTCCCGAGCGCGCGCAGGACACCGCGTGCCTTGGCGCGGGTTTCTTCGAGTTCGTGCAGCGGATCCGAGTCGGCAACGATGCCGGCGCCGGCGCGCAACTCGACCTCGCCGCTCTGCACAGTCATCGTCCGGATCAATATGTTGAGGTCGAGGCTGCCATCGAGCGCAAGGTAACCCATCGCGCCGGTGTAGGC
>JBATEA010000434.1:0-1946 GCA_049663745.1 Steroidobacteraceae bacterium
CCGACAGGTTCGAGCAGCACCGCTTGCGGCACCGCACCGACCAGGCGCAGCTGTTCGGCCACCAGGAATCGATGCGCTTCATTGCAAATGACGATCGGCGCCGTGACATCCGGCAGGCCGGCGCTCCGAAGCGCGGTCTCCTGGATCATGGTCCGCGCGCCGGTCAGCGGCAGGAACTGCTTTGGATACAGTTCGCGCGACAATGGCCACAACCTCGTGCCCGCGCCGCCCGACAGAATGACCGGTATCAGCATCTGCAATCCTGGTTCGTCAATTTCTCAGCCGCCCCTGGGCCTCAAGATACCTGATCACGCAATCCACGCATTCGGCAACCGTCAGCTTCGAACTGTCAATCTCGATTTCCGGCGCTTCCGGCGCCTCATACGGCGAACTGACGCCGGTGAAATTCTTGATCTTCCCTTCCCGCGCCCTGGCATAGAGGCCCTTCGCATCGCGCTGCTCGCAGACCTCGATCGGGGTGCTGACGAACACTTCCACGAATTCGTCCGACCCCACCAGGTCGCGCACCAGGCGCCGGTCGCTGCGGAACGGCGAGATGAAGGCCGTCACGACGATCAGGCCCGCGTCCACGAAGAGCTTGGCGACCTCGCCGATGCGGCGAACGTTCTCGACGCGGCCCGCGTCGGAGAAATCGAGGTCCTTGTTGAGGCCATGGCGGATGTTGTCGCCGTCCAGCAGGTAGCTGTGATGCCCGCGCAGGTAAAGCGCCTGCTCGGTGGCGTTCGCAATCGTGGACTTGCCCGCACCGGAGAGGCCGGTGAACCACAGGATGCAGGGTTTCTGCGCCTTCTGGTTCATGCGCTGCCCATGGGTCACGCGCGTCGGCTGCCAGAATACCGACACGTCGTGCTGCGCGCCCTGGGGCGCGGCACTGCGCAGGATCATGCCGGCGCCCGCGGTCGCGTGGCTCAGCCGGTCGACGACGATCAATGCACCGGTCGAATGGCAGGTTGCGTAGGTGTCGAATGCCGCCTGTTCTGCCAGCACGATCCGGCACAGGCCCACTTCATTCAGCTTGAGTTCTTCGGCGGGATTTTCCGACAGATCGTTGACATCCACGCGGTGGTGGATGCGCTCCACCGTGCCGCGCAGGTAGCGGTGCGAGATCTTGAATTCATATTGCTTGCCCGGCAGCAGCGGCGCGTCGCTCATCCAGATCAGGTGCGCATCGATGACCCGGCTGACGCTCGGCGAGCGATCCGCATGCACGATCAGATCGCCCCGGCTGATGTCGATCTCGTCTTCGAGCGTGACCGTGACCGCCATCGGGGCGGCAGCGCGCTCGAGATTCCCGTCAAAGGTTACGATGCTCTTAACGCGGCTCATTCGCCGCGACGGGGCGGCCAGCACCGGGTCACCGACCGCGATCTCGCCGGCCGCAATGGTCCCGGAGTAGCCGCGGAAGCTGGCGTCCGGCCGATTGACGTACTGGACGGGCAGGCGCAGGTGCGCCAGGTGCTGGTCACGGCTCACGTCGATCGAGTCGAGCAGTTCGAGCAGCGTCTGCCCCCGGTACCAGGCCATGCCCTCGCCGCGCGTCACCACATTGTGGCCCTTGAGCGCGGACACCGGTACGACGCGCACGTCGGCGACACCGAGCCGGCCGATCATGGCGTTGCATTCATCCCTGATCGCGTTGAATTTCTGCTCGTCGAACCCGACCAGGTCCATCTTGTTGACGGCGACGATGACATGCTGGATGCCGAGCAGCGAGACGATGAACGAATGCCGCCGCGTCTGCACCTGCACGCCGCGCGAGGCATCCACCAGGATCACCGCAAGATCCACGGTCGACGCGCCGGTCGCCATGTTGCGCGTGTACTGCTCGTGCCCAGGGCAGTCCGCAATGATGTATTTGCGCACCTCGGTGTCGAAGTAGCGGTACGCCACGTCGATCGTGATGCCCTGCTCGCGCTCCGCCTGCA
>JBATEA010000435.1:0-7359 GCA_049663745.1 Steroidobacteraceae bacterium
GAATACGCGCTTCTCCGAAATCCGCCGGTCGAGGTGGATTTCGCTGTTGCCGGTGCCCTTGAACTCCTCGTAGATCACGTCGTCCATGCGCGAGCCGGTGTCTATCAGCGCGGTCGCGATGATCGTCAGCGATCCGCCCTCCTCCACGTTGCGCGCCGCGCCGAAGAAGCGCTTCGGCCTCTGCAACGCGTTCGCGTCCACGCCGCCGGTCAGCACCTTGCCCGAGCTCGGCACGACGGTGTTGTAGGCGCGCGCGAGGCGCGTGATCGAGTCGAGCAGGATCACGACGTCGCGCTTGTGCTCGACCAGTCGCTTGGCCTTCTCGATGACCATCTCGGCGACCTGCACGTGGCGGCTGGCCGGTTCATCGAAAGTGGACGCGACGACCTCGCCCTTCACGGTGCGGGTCATCTCGGTCACTTCCTCGGGCCGCTCATCGATCAAGAGCACGATCAGGTACAGGTCAGGATGATTCCAGGTGATCGAAGTGGCGATGTTCTGCAGCAACATCGTCTTGCCGGCCTTCGGCGGCGAGATGATCAGGCCGCGCTGGCCCTTGCCGAGCGGCGCCATCAGGTCGATCACGCGCGCGGTCAGGTCCTCGGTCGAGCCGTTGCCGCGCTCGAGCTTGAGGCGTTTGGTCGGGTGCAGCGGGGTCAGGTTCTCGAACAAGAGCTTGTGACGCGCGCTCTCAGGCGTATCAAAATTGATCTCGCCGACCTTCAGCAACGCGAAATAGCGCTCGCCGTCCTTGGGCGGGCGGATCAGCCCGGAGATCGTGTCGCCGGTGCGCAGGTTGAAGCGCCGGATCTGGCTGGGACTGACATAGATGTCGTCCGGTCCCGCCAGGTACGAGCTGTCGGCCGAGCGCAGGAACCCGAAGCCGTCCTGCAGAATCTCCAGCACGCCGTCGCCGTAGATGTCCTCGCCGCTGCGCGCATGCGCTTTCAGGATCGAGAAGATGACGTCCTGCTTGCGCTGGCGCGCCATGTTCTCGAGTCCCATGGACTCGGCCATCGTCACGAGTTCGTGGACCGGCTTGTTCTTCAGCTCGGTCAGGTTCATGGAGCTGCGCGATGCGGCCAGCTCCTCCGGTGAGATTGTGTCGCCTTCCGAACCTTCGACATGATCGTCGATCGGAAGCCCCTCATTGCCATGACGCGGTCCGCCGCCACCGCCGCGATTGCGATGGCCCTTCTGGCGATTGCGCGCCTGGTTGCCGAGATAGCCCCTCACAGGTGCTGGTCCAGCAATGCCGCCAGCTTCGACTTCCCGACCAGGCCGACCTGCTGCGCCTCGGGCGCGCCGTTCTTGAACAGGATCAGCGTCGGAATGCCACGCACGCCGTACTTGACGGGCGTCTGACGGTTGTCATCGATGTTGAGCTTGGCGATCTTGACCCGGCCCTGGTAGTCCCTGGCGATGTCGTCGAGGATCGGGGCGATGGCCTTGCAGGGACCGCACCATTCGGCCCAGAAATCGAGCAGGACGGGCACATCCGACTTCAGGACGTCGGAATCGAAGGTGGCATCTGAGGTGTGGACGATATTTCCGCTCACGCGGCATTTCTCCTGGTCTGGTGTTGATCGGTGACGGGCGAATGCCCGATACGGCACAATGAGGGTTCTGGCGCTAGAGCTCTGGCTGCCTGTCAGGGTGTTTGCACATGCCCGGGGTCCTGTTCGGGACGCTTCCGGAGTGCCGGTGGACGCGGATGTCAGCGGGGAACCGCGGTGTTCAGGTGCTTTTGTAGCGCGTCGGAGGACATTTTTCAAGAGATGAATGCCACAGTAGTGACCCAGTGACAGATCAGCAATTCTCGGATATCTCGTTCACCGGCCTGCAGTTACCCGAATCCGTGGCCCGCGGCATCGCCGATGCGGGCTTCGAAAGGTGCACCCCGATCCAGGCTGAGGCGCTGCCACGGGCGCTCGCCGGGCTCGACGTGGCAGGCCAGGCGCAGACCGGAACGGGAAAAACGGCGGCATTCCTGGTCGCGCTCTTCACCCACCTGCTGCGCTATCCGGCTTCTGCCGACCGGCCAAGCACTTCGCCACGCGCCATGGTGCTGGCGCCGACCCGCGAGCTTGCAATCCAGATCCATCGTGACGCCGAGCTGCTTGGGCAATTTACCGGCCTGACTTTGGGCCTCGCCTATGGCGGTGTCGATTACGACAAGCAGCGCCGCGAGCTGCAGGCGGGCGTTGACGTCCTGATCGGCACACCCGGGCGCATCATCGATTACTACAAGCAGCATGTTTTCGACCTGCACCACGCACAAGTGCTGGTCCTGGACGAAGCTGACCGCATGTTCGACCTCGGATTCATCAAGGACATCCGCTACCTGCTGCGCCGCCTTCCGGCTCCCGAATTCCGCCTGAACATGCTGTTTTCCGCGACCCTGTCGCACCGCGTACTCGAACTCGCCTACGAGCACATGAATGACCCGGAGCTGATCCGCATCGAGCCCGAGCGCGTCACCGCCGACCGGGTGCGCCAGATCATCTATTACCCGGCGATGGAGGAGAAGGCGCCGCTGCTGGTCCACTTCCTGCGCAAGACCGACGCGACCCGCACCATGGTCTTCGTCAACACCAAGCGGCTCGCGGAGCGTCTCGAGCGCGTGCTGCGGGCGAATGGCATCGTCGCCGCCGCGATGTCCGGCGACGTGCCCCAACGCAAGCGCATGCGCATGCTGCGCGAGTTCCACGAGGGCAAGCTCGCCGTGCTGGTCGCGACCGATGTCGCCGCTCGCGGACTGCACATCCCGGACGTCAGTCACGTGTTCAATTACGACCTGCCCCAGGATGCCCAGGACTACGTGCACCGCATCGGCCGCACGGCGCGAGCCGGCGCGGCCGGCGATGCGGTCAGCTTCGGCTGCGAGCAATTTGTCGAGTCATTGCCCGAGATCGAGGCCTTTATCGGCCAGCGCATCCCGGTCGGCAGTTTCGACCCTGCGGAATTGCCCAAATTGAGGTCCGGTTACTACGCGCCGCGCCAGGACGACGACGAGGAAGATGGTCCGCCGCCGTGCCAGCGCCACGGCCATTCGCAGGGCCGACAAGACCATCGAGGCGGCAGGTCACCAGCTCCGCCGCCGGTCAAGGTGGCCGTTGCGCCTGCTCTGCCGGCCGCAGCCGCGGCTGACGATGCGACGCCTGCGCGGAAACGCCGGCGCCGGCGCCGCCGGCATGGCGGCGGCCCCGGGGGAGGCCCTCAGCCGACGCCCTCAGGCTGAGATTCGAGCATGCGGGGCACAAGCCCCTGCGCCAGCTCGTGCACGGAATCGACCCCCGGAAAATCCATGACCTCCCGGGGCGGCGCACCGCCGTCGGGGCGGCGCACGGCGTAGAGCCACCTGATGCCATGAGCGCGAGCGGCACGCAGGACGGGAAGGCTGTCATCCACATACATCGTGCGGCGCACATCGAACGGTTCCTGTGCAGCGAGCCTCGGCCAGAAAGCCGCGTTTTCCTTGACCTCGCCCAGCTCGTGCGAGGAGTAGACCGCGTGAAATTCCCGGCGCACGCCAAGATGCGCATCCTTGATCGCAAGCGTCTCCGGATGGGCGTTGGTCACGAGTACGACCCGTCGGCCGGCTGCGCGCAGCCCGGCCACGAATTCCCGCGCCTTCGGCAGCCAGGCTATCTGGTGCCGTGCCGCGCGCTTCAGTGCCGCGATATCGAGCGAAAGTGCCCGGCTCCAGTAATCGATGCAGTACCAGTCGAGCGTGCCGTGCGCCGCCTCGAAGAGCGGCTTCATGGCCCGTCGGGCCTCATCGACCGGCAGGCGCCGGATTTCCGCAAAGTGACGCGGAAGCCGTTCCTGCCAGAAGTGGATGTCGAATCCCAGATCGAGCAATGTGCCGTCCATGTCGAGCAGCACGGTGTCGATGGACGTCCAGTCCGGGAACGCGGCGGTGCTCTTCACGGGCCTATGATATAACGCGCGCCTTTCCGGAGACTCCATGATTCCTGACTTGCACCGGCTGCTGCTCGACGTGACCGCGCTTGCCCGCGAGGCGGGCCATGCGATTCTCGGCGTGTACGCGTCTTCGTTCACGGTCGCGGAGAAGGACGACCGCTCGCCGCTGACGGAGGCCGATCTCCAATCGGAGCGGCTGATTCTGGCCGGGCTCAGGCGCCTGGCGCCCGAGATCCCCGTGCTGTCGGAAGAATCCGCCCAGGCGCCCTACTCCAGGCGCGCGGCCTGGGACTGGCTCTGGATCGTGGACCCGCTCGATGGCACGAAGGAATTCGTGCAGAGAAACGGGGAATTCACCGTCAACATCGCGCTCGTGCACCAGCACCGCCCGGTTCTCGGCGTTGTCCATGCGCCGGTCCTCGGACGCGACTACTACGCGGGTGAGGGCATCGGCGCCTTCCGCTCCGATGCCTCGGCCGCAGGCCGGCCGATCCACGTCGTGCCGCGCGGTCCGGGCCCGGTGCGCGTGGTCGGAAGCCGCTCGCATCGCGGCAGTTCGCTGGACAGCTTTCTCGCGCGGGTCGGGCCGCACGAATTCGTCGAGGTCGGCAGCTCGCTGAAGATGTGCCTGGTCGCCGAGGGCCTGGCCGACGTGTATCCGAGACTGGGCCCGACGAGCGAGTGGGACACGGCCGCTGGCCAGTGCGTGGCCGAGCAGGCCGGAGCCCAGGTGCTGCGGCTCGACGGCGAGCCGCTGTCCTATAACAAGGGCGACGATGTCCTGAACCCGAATTTCGTCGTGATCGCGGACCCGGGCACCGACTGGCTGGCGATGCTGCGATGAGCTGGGAGCTCGTGCTCGCCACCGTTCTGCTTGCGGCACTCGGCGGCTTCTGGCATTCGAGCCTGGCAGCGCGCGAGCTTGCGAATCGCGTGGCGATGGACACCTGCGCGAGCGCGCAGGTCCAGATGCTCGACGGTACCGTTTCGATCCATCGGCTGACGCTGGTCCGACGCCCGGAAGTGCCGGTCGCCTGGCGGCGCACCTATGTTTTCGATTACACGGAAGACGGCTTCAACCGCCGCCGCGGATTCGTCGTGCTCACCGGGGATTCCGTCGACACGGTCGGGCTTGGACCAAGGCCCGTATGAATCCGCAATCGCCCGTGGACCTGCACCTGCACTCCTCGGCTTCCGATGGCGTGCTCGGGCCCGGCGCACTCGTCGCCCACGCCGCCGCCTGCGGCGTCAGGTTCATGGCGTTGACCGATCACGACACGGTCGCCGGTTTGGAAGAAGCCGCAGCGGCAGCGGAACGCCTGGGCGTGACACTCGTTGCCGGCGTCGAATTGTCGGTCGAATGGCGCGGCCGGACCCTCCATGTACTGGGACTCGCGTTCGATCCAGAGGCCTTGCCGCTCGTGCGCGGCCTGCGGCAGTTGCAGGCGATCCGCCAGGAGCGCGCCGACGGCATGGCTGCCCGCCTCGCCGCGGCCGGTGCACCGGGTGCCGCGGCGCTCGCGATCGTGAGGAACGCAGGCCGCCTGCCGACCCGCATGCACTTCGCCCGCGCGCTGGTTGCGCTCGGCGCCGCAACGGATGTCGCATCGGCCTTCGACCGCTGGCTCGCCCGTGGCCGGCCCGGTTATTACGCTGCCAAGTGGCCGCCGCTCTCCGAAGCGACCGGCTGGGTCCTGGCTGCCGGCGGCAGCGCCGTCATTGCGCATCCGATGCGATATCCGCTGTCGGGGGGCGCGCGGCGCGAGCTGTGCGCCGAGTTCGCGGGCGCGGGTGGCCGAGGGATCGAGGTCATGACCGGTGGCGGCGGAATCAAGAATGCCGAGCACGCTGTTTCGCTCGCCGTCCGCTACGGTCTCGATGGATCGGTCGGGTCCGACTTCCACGACCCGGCGATTCCGTGGAATCCGCCAGGACGTTTGGCTAAGCTTCCGGGGTCGGTCCGACCGGTGTGGTCGGGACCGCCGTTCCCAGCACTCGAGACCGACGCCGAGCCGGCATGACGGACGACGACAAGGTCAATACGCAATTATTCGAGCGGATGCAGCGCCTGCGCGAGCTGCGCATAGAACACCGCGACCTCGACGACGTGATCTGCCGTCTGTCGATGGATCTCTATGTCGACGAACTGCAGCTGCGGCGCCTCAAGAAGCGCAAGCTGATGCTGAAGGACCAGATCATGCGGCTCGAGAGCGAGTTGATACCGGACCTTAACGCCTGATGCAGGAATTGATCGACCTGCTCGCCAGTCTGTATGCCGCCGCGGGCAAGCTGCAGCTCGTGGTGCTCGCCGTGACGGTCGGCGTCGTCACCGCGGGCGTCGTCCGCGTCAAGCGCTGGTACGTCGACCGGCCCGAGAACGGCGGCAGCGCCCTCGGCATCGTCATCGACGCCATCGCCGTCGTATTGCCGTATCTGGCCGGTCTCGTGGTCGTCGGCGCCGCGCGGATCTGGCTTTCCGCCCATGGCAGGCAGGGCGAATGGCTGGAGACTGTCTGGATCCTGCTGGCGCTGCTCGCGCTGATCCGCCTGCTCGCGTTCCTGCTGCGGCTGTCGCTCGGGCGCGGCACGCACATGAAGGCCTGGGAACTGCGCATCACGCTGATCGTCTGGGCACTGATTGCAACGCAGATGATCGGCTGGTGGGATGCGATCGTCTCCGTGCTCGACTCCATCGGACTGTCGAAGGGCGCGACACGCATCACGATCTGGACGGTGTTCAAGGCGTTTGCCACCGTGACCGTGTTCGTGGTCATCAGCGTCTGGATCGCGCGCTGGATTGACCGCCGCATCAGCACCGTCAAGGAACTCGCGCCTTCGACGCGCGTCGGCGTCGGCAAGTTCGCCTATGCCTTCCTGATCGCACTCGGCATATTGCTCGGCATGCAGGCCGCCGGCGTGGATTTGACAACGCTGACGGTCTTCTCCGGCGCGATCGGCCTCGGCCTCGGCTTCGGCCTGCAGACGATTGCGGCAAATTTCGTCAGCGGCTTCGTGCTGCTGCTCGACCGCTCGATCAAGCCGGGCGATGTCATCAGCTTCACGTCCACCACCGGCGCCAGCACGACCGGTTTCGGCTGGGTCGAGGAATTGCGCGGCCGCCACATCGTGATCCGCGACCGCGACGGCATCGCGACGCTCGTGCCGAACCAGAACGTGATCTCGAACCCGCTGATCAACTGGAGCTACGGCCACCCGAAGGTCCGGCTGCGCGTGCCCGTCCGCGTCAGCTACCAGGACGACGTCGAACTGGCATTGAGTCTGCTGATCGAGGCTGCCGATCATCCACGCATACTTCGCGACCCGCCGGCGGTTTCGCGCCTGATGGAGTTTGGCGATTTCGGCATGGACCTCGAGTTGCGTTTCTGGATCGGCGACCCGGCTGAAGGCGTCAACAACATCCGCTCGGATGTC
>JBATEA010000436.1:0-1790 GCA_049663745.1 Steroidobacteraceae bacterium
GCGGCCACATGGGCGGCAAGGTGCTGGTGCCGACCCAGGAAGCGATCAACAAGCTGGTCGCCGCGCGCCTCGCAGCCGACATCTGCGACGTGCCGACCGTGATTGTCGGCCGCACTGACGCGGAATCCGCATCACTGCTGACCTCGGACGTCGACGAGCGCGACCGTCCGTTCATCACGTCGAAAGAGCGGACTAGCGAAGGATTCTTCCCGGTCAAGGCCGGTCTCGACCAGGCGATCGCCCGCGGCGTGGCTTACGCGCCCTATGCCGACGTGATCTGGTGCGAAACCGCAAAACCGGACCTGCACGAAGCCAAGCTGTTCGCCGAGGGCGTACACCGCAAGTTCCCGGGCAAGCTGCTGGCGTACAACTGCTCCCCATCCTTCAATTGGAAGAAGAGGCTCGACGACGCGACCATCGCGAAGTTCCAGCGCGAGCTGGGTGCCATGGGCTACAAGTTCCAGTTCATTACGCTGGCCGCGTTCCATGTCATCAATTTCTCGATGTTCGAACTTGCGCGCGGCTATCGCGAATCGCAGATGAGCGCTTACGTGAAGCTTCAGGAAGCCGAATTTGCCGCCGAGGCGCATGGCTACACGGCGACCAAGCACCAGCGCGAGGTTGGCGCCGGCTATTTCGACGATGTGACCCAGACCATCACCGCCGGCACATCGTCCATCACTGCGATGAAGGGCTCGACCGAGGAAGCGCAGTTCAAGGCGCGCTGAGAAGGCCTCGCAATGGGCGAGGCGAGAGTGACCTTCGATCCCGGCTGCCGGCGCTGTGACCGGCTGGCGGACTTTCTCGACGAAGTCCGCGAGCGTCATCCCGGTTACCACTGCCGTCCCGTGCCGTCATTCGGCAGCCTCGCGCATCGGCTGCTGGTCGTCGGCCTGGCGCCCGGGCTGCACGGCGCAAACCGTACAGCACGGCCTTTCACCGGCGATCATGCCGGGATCCTGCTGTACCGCACGCTGCATGCCCATGGCTTTGCAAGCCTGCCTGCGTCCGTCTCCGCGGCCGACGACCTCAGGCTCATCGACTGCCGCATCACGAATGCCGTGAAATGCCTGCCGCCGGCCAACAAGCCTTTGCCGGCGGAGGTGCAGCGGTGCAATCACTTCCTGGCCGCCGAATTGATGGCCGTGCCGGAGCGCGGAGTCATCGTTGCTCTCGGCGCGGTCGCCCACGGCGCGGTGCTGCGCGCCCTGGGGATGAAGCCCGCTGGGGCGCGGTTCGCCCATGGCGCGGAACACGAGCTGCCGCAGCGCCGGCTGCTGCTGGATTCCTATCATTGCAGCCGCTACAACACCCAGACGCGGCGGCTGACAGAACCCATGTTCGACCGGATTTTCGTCCGCGCGCGCCACTTGCTCGCGGGTTGAGAATCGCGACACCATGCGCCGGTGAGTCAGTTCGACACCAGGGCCTACGTCGCCACACTGCCTGCACGACCAGGCATCTACCGGATGCTCGCGGAGGACGGGGAGATTCTGTACGTCGGCAAGGCGCGCAACCTGAAGGCGCGGGTCGGCAGCTATTTCCGTCCCGACCAGTTGCAGCCCAAGGTGCAGACGCTGGTGCGCCTGGTCTCCGGAATCGAGGTCACGGTGACCAATTCGGACACCGAGGCACTGCTTCTCGAACACAATCTGATCAAGCGCCATCGTCCGCGCTTCAACGTGATCCTTCGCGATGACAAGAGTTTCCCGTACGTGCACATCTCGGCGCATCAGTACCCACGGCTGACCTTCTACCGAGGCTCGCGCAAGCCTGCGGGGCGGCTGTTC
>JBATEA010000437.1:0-3039 GCA_049663745.1 Steroidobacteraceae bacterium
GAGTGCAATGGGTATGGAAGTGCGCTCGGCGAGAACGCGATGCGAGCGGATGTCGTCGGGATGCAGCGGCTCCTCGAGCCAGGCCAGGTCGAGGTCCTCCAGCAGCTGCGCGGCATGACCGGCCTGCATCAGGTCCCACTTCTGGTTGGCATCGACCATCAGGAGCGTGCCGTCGCCGACGGCTTTGCGCACCGCTTCGACGCGGCGGCGATCCTCGCGCGAATCGGGCAGCCCGACCTTCATCTTGAGGGCCGTGTAACCCTGATCGAGAAGATTGCGCGCCTCGTCCTTCAACTGGTCGATCGAATGATTCAGCCAGCCGGCGTGCGTGTTGTAGATGGGGATGTCGGTATGCCGCGCCCCGCCCAGCAACTGCCAGAGCGGCAGTCCCGCGGCCTTCGCATTGATGTCCCACAGCGCGATGTCCACCGCCGACTGCGCCATCGTCGTCGCGCCTGCGCGTCCGATCCAGTGCGACTTGCCGAAATACAGCTGCTGCCAGATTTCCCTGACGTCGCGCGGGTCCCTGCCGAGGAGATCGCCGATGAGCAGCGAGTCGATGACCTCCTGGATGACGCTGCCGCCGTGCCCCACGGTGATCGTGTAGCCGGTTCCGGTGATGCCTTCTTCCGTGGCGATCGTGAGGCCGGCGAACTCGAGATGCGTGACGAACTGCATGCTGTCGGCGATCCCGCGGCCGACCGGGACGCGCAACAGGAAACTTTCGGCGCCGGTTATCTTCAAGTCTTGCGCTTCACGGGTGGCGGCGTCAGCGGATAGCCGAGCCCACGGTAATCGAAGTCACCGAGCTCATGACTGCGTTTCTCGGCCGTCGCCGGCGGGCAGGCGTAATAGGCGCGGATTTCGCGGATCAGGCCCTTCCTCGAGAACACGTACCATTCATCGCCGCGCAGATAGAGGCCCTGCTTCGGCTTGAAATGGGTCCATTCGATCACGGCCTCGAGTCGCGGGGCGTCGACGATGATGCGGTCGATCGTCCAGATGGAGCCGAGGTTGGCGACCGCCTTGACCCAGCCCGCAGCAATCGCCATTGCGCCGACAAACGTTCCCTGCGGCGCGCCGGCCGGGAAATAATGGACGCCGTCCAGCTCGAAGCACGCACTGATCTTGGCGGCATCGGCCTCATTGCAGGCGTCGAAATATTCGCGAATCGTGGCCTCGAGGCCGGCCGCCGTCACTTCTCGCATGTGGGTTTGCTCCCGGATCCGGTGAAACGCTCAGGCCATCGCCGCAATGGCAGGTTTGCCCGTCAGATGCAACAGGACTTCACCCAGGCCCGCGATGCGTCCGACGATCCAGCGGCGGCCGCGGATACGCACGGAACGCGTGCAGGTCCCCGGCAGCACGAAGTGCCCCGGCTCCAGCGCGATGCCGAAGTCGGCGAGCCGGTTCGCAAGCCAGGCGATGCTCTTCGCGGGGTTTCCCAGGATCGCGCTCGTATTGCCGGTCTCGACCACGACGCCGTCCAGTTCGAGCTCGGTGTCCAGGTCATCGAGCTTGAGCATCGATGGTGGCATGATCTGGGAGCCGAGTACGACGCGCGCGCTCGACCCGTTGTCGGCGACCGTATCCTGCAGCTTGATGCGCCAGTCGATGATGCGCGAGTCGATCACCTCGAGACACACCCTGACGCCGGTCGTGGCGGCGAGCACGTCCGCGACGCTGACACCCGGCCCCTGCAGCCGGCGGCCCAGCACGAATGCCGGCTCGACTTCGATCTGCGGGTCGATCAATTCGCCGAGGTCGAGCGGGATGCGCGCCTCGTGCATCATCGTATTCATCAGGTGCCCGAAGTCCGGTTCGTTGACACCGAACAGATCCTGCATCGCCTTCGCCGTGAGGCCGATCTTGTGGCCGACGATCTGCTCACCGCGCGCTACTCGGAGCTCGATATTTTCCTGCTGGATCCGGTATGCGTCCGCCACGCTGAGTTGCGGATAGGCCGCGGTCAGCGGATCGATCGGGATTCGCGCAGATTCCGCCGCTGCCAGCATGCCGGCACACCGGACGATGAGGTCTGCGCTGCCGTTATCCGGCGTCATGATTCATGCTCACGTTTTCGCGTTCCTGGCGCCGAGGCCTCGCCTGGCCTCGGCCGCGATGGCGCGCGCGCCGTTCGACAGCATGCGCCCGTCGAAGCTCACGACCTGCAATGCAAACCGGCGCGCGGCCCAGTCGGCGCATCTTGCGGGATCGTCGATGTAGATCCCGAGCGTGGGCCCGCCCGGCACGGCTTCAGCCAGCTTTTCGGCCGCCGCAAAAACCTGCGCGCTTCCCGGCGGCACGCCCATGGACATCGCCAGGTCATAGGGCCCGACGAAGACCGCGTCGATTCCGGCGACCGCGGCGATGTCGGCCATCTGCCCAAGCGCCTTGCGACCCTCGATCTGGATCACGACGTAGATCGAATCGTTCTGCGCCTGCAGCGGTTCGTTCAGGGAGTCGTACTTGGTCAATGGGCACAGTCCACGGCTGCCCTGCGGCGCATAGCGCGCCTGTTCGACGACGGCGCGCGCGCGTTCCGGCGAATCGACGTGCGGGACCATGATTCCATTCGCGCCCATGTCGAGTATCTTGCCGATCAGTCCGGTGTCTTCGCCCCAGGGGCGCACCAGCGTCGCGAGTCCCACCGCCTGGCTCGCCGCGATCAAGAGCTCGAGCCGCGCGAAATCGACGGTCGAATGCTCCATGTCGAGCACCACGAAGTCGAAGCCCGCGAGCGCGAGCGCGCTGACGGTGGCTGGGACCGGGGATTCGATGACGAAGGTGCCGAGTGCAACGCCGGTCTTCGTCTGGCGCCGCAGTTCCCCGCCGAGGGTCAGGGAAGCGGCAATCCGTGCCGCGCCGGCATTGTAGACGGACAGCGGATTCCTCCAATTCCCGGCCCCGGGCTTCTCTTTCATCGATTCATGAATCCGCTGCAGTCGCGTTATTGAAGGTATCTGCCGGCCTGAACACAGGCTCATCGATACTAACATGTCAGCTCTGGCGCCATCAAATCGAAACCCTGTTCCTGGG
>JBATEA010000438.1:0-3298 GCA_049663745.1 Steroidobacteraceae bacterium
GCGTTCGTGCGCCGCGTCGTGGGTCACCTGCTCATCGGCCTCGCCATCATCGGCGCATCGCTCTCGCTCGGCATGGCGGGCTACGTCACCTTCGAGCAGCTTCCGTGGATGGACGCCTTCCTGAACGCGGCGATGCTGCTGGGCGGCATGGGTCCGGTGGATCTGCCGCGAACCGAAGCGGGAAAGCTGTTCGCCGGGCTCTATGCGCTGTACGCGGGGCTCGTGCTGATCGTCGTCGCCGCGCTGCTGATTTCGCCAGTGATCCATCGGCTGCTGCACCGTCTCCACTGGGAGCAGGCCTCGCGTGATCAGGACAAGTGACGGATGATCGGGCTGCTGCAACGCGTGACCGAAGCAAGGGTCACGATCGACGGCCGTGAAATCGCACGTATCGGCCCCGGCCTGCTGGTGCTGGTGGCCGTCGAGCGCGACGACACGGCAGCGGAAGGCGAGCGCCTGCTCGATCGGCTGTTGAACTATCGCGTGTTCGCGGATGCCGAAGGACGCATGAACCTGTCCGTCACCGACACCGGCGGAGGTCTCCTTCTGGTGCCGCAGTTCACGCTGGCCGCGGACACGAAAAAGGGCCTGCGGCCGGGGTTCAGCACCGCGGCCCCGCCGGAAGAAGGCCGGCGCCTGTTCGAGGCGCTCCTGGGGCTCGCGCGGCAGCGGTTTCCTGCCGTCCAGGCTGGCCAGTTCGGGGCCCACATGCAAGTGTCGCTTGTCAACGACGGGCCCGTCACTTTCTGGATTCAGGCCCCGCGTCAGGGGGCCTGACGGCCGTTTGGCGTATCATTGATCCGTGCGCCGGGTGCGCGGGCTGGAGTTGCCAACATGGGTATCGGTTTCCGGGAACTGCTGATCATCCTCGCGATCGCACTCCTGATCTTCGGGGCGAAGAAGCTGCGCACGATCGGGTCGGACCTGGGCGCCGCGGTCAAGGGTTTCAAGAAGTCGATGAATGAAGGCGACAGCGAGGAATCCGAAAAGAAGCTCGCACAGGACGAACGTCCGGACGCGGATTTCAGCAGCAAGAAACCCGACAACGCCGATTCCTCGAAGAACGCCTGACCCGCGATGTTCGAGGTCGGCTTCACCGAGATCATCCTGATACTCGGCATCGCGCTGTTGGTGCTGGGCCCGGAGAAGCTCCCCAAACTCGCCAGCCAGATCGGCCGCTGGGCCGGCCGGGCCCGCGCGATGGCGCGCCAGCTGCGCCAGCAGCTCGATGATGAAGTGACGCTCAACGCGACCACGAAGCCCGACCCGACAACACGCCGGCCACCCGGCGTCGCACCGGTCGAGCCCCCGGGCAAGACTGGCGGACCGGATCCGTCGTGAGCGATCCCGCGCCCGACGCCGAAAAGCTCGCCGAGAGCTCGCTGCTCTCGCACCTGCTCGAGCTGCGCGACCGGCTGCTGCGCGCGCTGATCGCAACCTGCGTGATCGCGGCCCCCTGCCTCTACTTTGCGAACGACATTTTTACCTGGCTGTCGGAGCCGCTGAGAGCACAACTGCCGGCGGGTACCAAGCTGATCGCGACCAGCGTCGTGGCGCCGTTCATGACGCCGTTCAAACTCGCGCTGCTCGCGGCGATATTCTTTGCGATGCCCGTGATCCTCTACCAGATCTGGGCCTTCGTTGCGCCCGGACTCTACCGCCATGAGCGGCGTTTCGCGCTGCCGCTCTTCATCTCGAGCGTGATCCTGTTCTACTGCGGCACGGCGTTCGCCTACCTTCTCGTGTTTCCGGCCATATTCAAGTTCTTCGTGATGACGACGCCGGAAGGCGTCGAGATGCTCGCGGACATGACGCAGTACATGGATTTCGCCGTGCTGCTGTTCTTCGCGTTCGGGCTCGCATTCGAGATCCCGATTGCGACCGTGCTGCTGGTACGCACCGGACTCATGAAGCTCCAGACGCTCACCAAGAATCGCGGCTACGTGCTGCTCGGCATCTTCATCGTCGCGGCCTTCCTGACTCCGCCGGACGCCGTGTCCCAGACCATGATGGCCTTGCCGATGTACGCCCTCTTCGAGGCGGGCATCATCATGGCGCGCCTGCTGGTGCGCGACCGGCCGCCCGACTCGGAAGCCGATCCGGCTTGATGTTGCACCGCAACATCGCCGAGACTCGCCGGACTCTGGAGTAATCAAGTCATGACGACCGACGCGCGCGTTCCGCCAGGGACATTCCTCGGCCACCCGAAGGGCCTGTTCCTGCTGTTCATGACGGAAATGTGGGAGCGCTTCAGCTACTACGGCATGCGCGCCCTGCTCGTGCTCTATGCCGTCGCCGCAACCAATGCCGCGAATCCCGGGCTTGGCTGGGACAATGCGCAGGCGCTGACGCTCTACGCCTGGTACACGGGGCTCGTCTATTTCACGCCGCTGTTCGGCGGCTGGCTCGCCGACAATGTCATCGGCCAGCGCAAGGCGATCATCATCGGCGGCCTCGTGATGGCGCTCGGGCAGTTCGCGCTCGCCTCGCCGCTCGGCGTCATGGGCGTGAGCCCCGCCTTTTCCATCGGCTTGCTCGGCATCGCGTTTCCCGAGACTGCGACCAGTTTCTACGTCGGCCTGCTGCTGCTGGTCATCGGCAACGGCTTCTTCAAGCCGAACATCTCGACGATGGTCGGCGACCTGTACCCGCAGGGCGATGCGCGCCGCGACGGCGCCTTCACGATCTTCTACATGGGCATCAACCTGGGCGCGTTCATCGCACCATTCGTCTGCTCGACGCTGGGCGAGGATCCGGCCTATGGCTGGCGCATGGGCTTCCTGGCGGCCGGCGTCGGCATGATGCTCTCGGTGGTCATCCAGCTTGCATTTGCGCAGCGCTACATTGGCGACATCGGCCGCGAACCCGCCGCTGCGAGATCGCTGAAACTGGCGGGCGGGACCAAGCACCCGCTGACACCCGACGAGCGCGACCGGCTGCGCGTGATCTTCGTGATCTTCGTGTTCGTCGTGATGTTCTGGGCGGCCTTCGAGCAGGCCGGCGGGCTGCTGAACCTGTTTGCTGACAAGTACACCGACCGCGAAATCGGCAGCTTCACGGTGAAGACCGGCTGGTTCCAGTCGCTCAATCCGCTCTTCATAGTGCTGCTCGCGCCATTCTTTTCGATGCTGTGGAGCAGGCTCGGGGCAAGCGGCAGGAACCCGAAGACGCCGGTCAAGATGTACCTCGGCCTGCTGCAGGTCGCGCTCGGATTCATCTTCCTGGTCGTCGCGGTCTTCGAGATGCAGCGCACGGCCGACATGAAGTCGGGGATGGTCTGGCTGGTCCTCGGTTACCT
>JBATEA010000439.1:0-2986 GCA_049663745.1 Steroidobacteraceae bacterium
TAGCCTGGTGCGCGGCTTCGGCCAGCCATTCGCGCCGTTGCGTGCCGCGCGCGCCACGGGCCTGCTGCTGTTCGACCTGATGGGTCCGGTGAAGCGCGAATTCGCGCGCCGCACGATGGGACTCGCCGGCCGGCTGCCGCGCCTGGTGCGCGGCCTGCCGCTGGTGGCATCGGCATGAAGCGCGATTTCGACATCGTGATCGTCGGCGGCGCGATGGCGGGCGCGGGTGCCGCGGCGCTCTTCGCCGCGAATGCGAAGACCGCGTCGCTGCGCATCGCGCTGCTCGAGCCGAAGCCGGTGACGGCGCCCGCGGCCGGTGAACCGCTGGACCTTCGGGTCTCCGCGCTGTCGCGCGCATCGCAGCGGCTGCTGGAGCTGACCGGCGCCTGGCCGGCCGTGAAAGCCCGCGGCGCCGCGCCTTATCAGCGCATGGTCGTCTGGGAGGAACGCGGGACACCGGACGGACGTGGCACCCTGCATTTCGACGCCGCGGAGCTTGGCGAGCCAGACCTCGGCCACATCGCCGAGAACCGCGCGGTCCAGGCAGCGCTTCTGGAGCGCGCGATGGCGGCAGGAGTCGTCCTGTTGCGCGCCGGGTTCGCATCGCTCGCGACCAGCGATGACGCGATCCGCGTCACGACGACCGACGGCCGCGCACACAGCGCGGCGCTCGTCATCGGCGCCGACGGCAGTGAGTCGGCCGTGCGCACGCAGGCCGGCATCGCGACGCGGGGCTGGGACTATGAGCAGCGCGCGGTCGTCACGCACCTGTCGGCGGAGCGCCCGCACCGGGCGACCGCCTGGCAGCGATTTCTCGACACCGGCCCGCTGGCGCTGCTGCCGCTCGCGGACGGGCGCGTATCGCTCGTCTGGTCCACGACGCCGGCGCTCGCCGAGGAGCTCGTGCGCTGTGGCGCGGAGGAATTCGCCACGCGCGTCACGGCCGCATCGGCCGGCGTGCTGGGCCGGCTCGCGTTGACCACCGCGCGCGCGTCGTTTCCGCTGCGGCTGCTGCACGCGCGCCATTACGCGGCACCGAGAATTGCCCTGATCGGCGATGCGGCGCACACGGTCCACCCGCTGGCGGGGCAGGGCATCAACCTCGCTTTCATGGACGCCGCCGCGCTCGTGGATGTCGTGGGCGCTGCGTTGGAGGCGGGCGACGATCCCGGCGAGCTGGCCGTGCTGCGGCGCTATGAACGCTGGCGCAAGGCGGAAGCGCTTCCCGCGATCGCGTTGCTCGACGGCATCAAGCGGCTGTTCTACGGCGGCAACGCGATGCAGTCGCGGCTGCGCCGCGCGGGACTCGAGCTCGTCGAGTCCTCGGGCCCGATCAAGCGGCTGCTGATGCAGCGCGCGCTGGGCGTTGCCGGTGAAGTGCCGGCCTCGGTACGCCGCCCGCCTTCATGAACGGATGTCGGCGTCCTTGGTCTCGTGCAGGAACAGCAGCCCGATGATGCCCGTCATTGCGGCGATGACGATGGGATACCACAGCCCGTAGTAGATGTTGCCGCTTTTGACCACGAGCGCCGCGGCCAGGAACGGCAGGAAGCCGCCGAACCAGCCATTGCCGATGTGATAGGGCAGGCTCATCGACGAATACCGGATGCGCGACGGGAAAAGCTCCACGAGGAAAGCGGCAATCGGTCCGTAGACCATCGTCACGTAGATCATCAGCACGGTCAGCAGCAGAATGGTGATCGGCAAGTTGACCTGCGCCGGATCGGCGGCAGCCGGGTAGCCGTTCCCGGTCAGCGCCGCGCGATAGGCGACTTCGTCGAACCCGACCAGTGGTTGGCCCGCAATCGTCGTCACGACTTCATGACTGCCGTCATAAGGGGCATGCGCGTAGCTGACACCGGCCTTGGTCAGGAAGTCGCGTGCCTGGTCGCAGGGTGTGCGCGGTTTCGAGAAGACGTGGAAGCGGCAGTCCTGGCCTGCGACCGTGACTGCCGCCCGCGACTCGAACTCGGCCAGCGCCGGATTCACGGAGAATGTCAGTCCGTTGAAGATCGGGATGAATGTCAATGCGGCCAACAGGCAGCCGGTGACCATGATGCTCTTGCGGCCGATGCGATCCGACAGCCGCCCGAACACGATGAAGAACGGCGTGCCGATCAGGAGCGCCGCGGCGACCAGCAGGTAGGACGTCTGGAAATCGAGCTTCAGCGTGTTCTGAAGGAAGAAGAGCGCGTAGAACTGGCCCGTGTACCAGACCACACCCTGGCCGGCGGTCGCGCCGAAGAGCGCGAGCAGCACGAACTTTGCATTGCCCCAGCGGGCAAAGCTCTCGGTCAGCGGCGCGCGCGACAGCGTGCCGTCCGTCTTCATCTCGAGGAAGACCGGCGATTCCTCGAGCTTCAGGCGGATGTAGACCGAGACGCCGAGCAGCACGACGGACAGCAGAAAGGGCACGCGCCAGCCCCAGGCCTTGAATGCCTCCTCGCCGAATCCGAGGCGGCAGCCGAGTATCACGGCGAGCGACAGGAAGAATCCGAGCGTCGCCGTCGTCTGTATCCAGCTCGTGTAAAGCCCGCGCCTGCCGTGCGGCGCGTGCTCGGCGACATAGGTCGCAGCACCGCCGTATTCGCCGCCGAGCGCGAGGCCCTGGGCGAGGCGCAGCGTCACCAGCAGGATCGGCGCCCAGATGCCGATGTCCTCGTACTTCGGCAGCACGCCGACCAGCGCAGTCGAGATGCCCATCACGACGATCGTGATCAGGAAGGTGTACTTGCGGCCGACCAGGTCGCCAATGCGCCCGAACAGCAATGCGCCGAGCGGCCGCACCGCGAACCCGGCGCCGAAGGTCGCGAGGCTCGCGAGGAACGCGGCCGTGTCGTTGCCCGGCGGGAAGAAGAGCGACGAGAAGAACACGGCGAGCGTGCCGTACAGGTAGAAGTCGTACCACTCGAACACGGTGCCGAGCGAGGAGGCGAAGATTACCCGGCGATGCGCCGCATCGATGCCGATCGTCTGGTTCATGGGG
>JBATEA010000440.1:0-5406 GCA_049663745.1 Steroidobacteraceae bacterium
GAGTACATCTGCGCGATCTTGTTCTCGCGGATCAGGTTTCGGATCGCGGGTGTCGCGATCATGATCTCGTGCGCCGCGATGCGGCCGCCGCCGAGGCGCTTCAGCAGCGTCTGCGAGATCACCGCGCGCAGCGATTCCGAAAGCATCGAGCGCACCATGTCCTTTTCCTCGCCGGGGAACACGTCGACGATGCGGTCGACGGTCTTGGCGGCAGAGCTCGTGTGCAGCGTGCCGAACACGAGGTGGCCGGTCTCGGCCGCTGTCAGCGCGAGGCGGATCGTCTCGAGGTCGCGCATTTCGCCGACCAGCACGACGTCAGGGTCCTCGCGCAGCGCCGAGCGCAGCGCCTCGCTGAAGCCGAGGGTATCGCGATGCACTTCGCGCTGGTTGATCAGACTGCGCTTCGATTCGTGCACGAACTCGATCGGGTCCTCGATCGTGATGATGTGGTCAGGGCGATTGACGTTGACGTAGTCGATCATGGCCGCGAGCGTCGTCGACTTGCCGGAGCCGGTCGGGCCGGTAACGAGCACCAGGCCGCGCGGCAGCATGCACAGGTCCTTGAAGACCTTCGGCGCATTCAGCTCGTCGAGCGTCTTGATGAGCGACGGAATATTGCGGAACACCGCGCCGGCGCCGCGATTCTGGTTGAAGGCATTGACGCGGAAGCGCGCCAGGTTGGGGATCTCGAACGAGAAGTCGGTTTCGAAGAATTCCTCGAAAACCTTCCGCTGCTTGTCGTTCATGATGTCGTACACCATGCTGTGCACTTCCTTGTGCGTCAGCGCTGGCATGTTGACGCGCTTGACGTCGCCGTCCACGCGGATCATGGGCGGCACGCCGGCGGACAGGTGCAGGTCCGACGCGTTGTTCTTGACCGCAAAGGCCAAGAGTTGGGCAATATCAACGGCCATCACGACTCCCCGGCTTGGCGTACAAACGTGGGTCCCTGCAACCAGTCATTGGCGGCTCGGGACCGCAGGCAGTATAGCCCTGACGGGAGCACTCCAATATGTTAACTGCTCCGCAGAATCAGGCTCAAAGGCTCGGTTTTTTACGGGAAAAGATTACTGCGGCGGCCCGCGCCGCAGGCCGGGATCCGGGCGCCGTCACGTTGATCGGAGTCGCCAAGTCGCAACCCCTGCCGCGACTGCTGGCAGCCGTCGATGGCGGCCTTGCGGACATCGCCGAAAACTACCTTCAGGAGGGGCGCGAGCACATCGCCGCGCTCGCCGGCCGCGCCATCACCTGGCATTTCATCGGCGCCCTGCAAAGCAACAAGACGCGGCCGGTCGCCGAGTTATTCGACTGGGTGCATACCGTCGACCGGCAGAGGATCGCCGAGCGCCTGGCCGAACAGCGCCCGCGGGATCGATTGCCGCTCGCAGTCTGCATCCAGGTGCGGCTCGGCGGCGAGGCGGCGAAGTCCGGCGTCGAGCCCGGCGAACTCGGCGCACTCGCCGGACAAATCGCCGCGCTGCCGCGGCTGGCGCTGCGCGGCCTGATGACACTGCCGCCCGAGGAACCGGATGTGAAACGGCAACGCCACTGGTTCCGCGAACTGCGGCGGCTCATGCTGCAGTTGAACGATGCCGGGCACCGGCTCGACGTTCTTTCCATGGGCATGAGCGCCGACTTCGAGTCGGCCGTCGCCGAGGGCGCCACGCACCTGCGGATCGGCTCCGCGCTGTTTGGCGAGCGCGTCTGAACCGCAGCGGCAGCAGCCGGACTAAGTCTTGAATTTCTGCGCGATGGGCAACTGTCGCAGGCGCTCGCCGGTCGCCGCAAAGATCGCGTTGCACACGGCCGGCGCCACGACCGACGTCGAGGGCTCGCCGATGCCGCCCGGCGCTTCCGTGCTTTCGAGCAGCCGCACCTCGATGACCGGCGTCTCGTTCAGGCGCATCAGCCGATAACGATCGAAGTTGGTCTGCTGCACGCGACCGCCCGCGAGCGTGATGTCGCCCCAGAGCGCCGCCGTGAGGCCGAAGATGATGCCGCTCTCGATCTGCGATTCGACGATCGCGGGATTCACCATGAGCCCGCAGTCGACCGCGCACACCACGCGATGCACCTTGAGCGAGCCGCCGGTGACCGAGACTTCGGCCACCTGCGCCAGGTAGGTGCCATAGCCCTCCATCAGTGCGATGCCCTGATGGCGGCCGGCGGGCGCCTTGCCCCAGCCGGCCATCCCGGCGGCGGCCTCGAGCACGCGCTTGAACCGCGGCTGTTTGTCGAGCAACGCGCGACGGAATTCGTACGGGTCCTTGCCCGCCGCGTGCGCGAGCTCGTCCATGAAGCTCTCCGCGACAAAGCAATTGAGCGCATGGCTGACCGAGCGCCAGTAGCCGACATTGATGCCGATCTCCTGACGCAGGTAGTCCACCGCGACGTTTGGCACGTCGTACGGGTAATTCTGCGCAGCCTCGATCGCAAACGGGTCCGCGACCTTCGGATCCGCGACCGCGCTGGGGAACAAGCGGGCGGTAACCGACGGGCCGACGAGATGCAGTTGCCAGGCGATCAGCCGGCCCTCGGCATCAAGCGCCCCGGCAACGACGTCGTGCGCGGGCGGGCGGTAAACGTCGTGCGTCGTGTCGTCTTCGCGGGTCCAGATCAGCTTGACCGGCTTGCCGACCGCCTTCGAAGCCTCGACCGCCGCCGGTATGAAGTCCACGTCGATGCGCCTGCCGAAGCCGCCGCCGAGGAGTGTCGTGTGAACGCTCACCTGCGCGGCCTCGAGGCCCGCAGCCTTCGCGGCCACGGCCTGGGCTGCGTCCTGCCACTGCGTGCCGACATGCAGGTCGCAGCCGTCGGCGCGGACATCCGCCGTGCAGTTCATCGGCTCGAGCGTCGCATGCGCCAGCATCGGCAGCCGATAGGTCGCGCGCACGGCCTTGTGCGCGCCCTTGATCGCCGCCGCCGCGTCGCCATCGCTGCGCACCGCGATTCCGGTGCCGGGCGCAACCGCCTTCGCGAGCGTGGCCGCCACCTTCTTCGAGTCGAGCCCGGCATTGGCGCCGGCGTCCCACTTGATCTTGAGCGCATCGCGGGCCTGGCGCGCCTGCCAGAAATGATCGGCCACGACGACCACGCCGCTTGCAGTCGTCAACACGCGGCGCACGCCGGGCATCGCCTCGGCAGCGGCGGAATCCACGCTTTGCACGGAGCCGCCGAGCACCGGGCACTGCGCCAGCGACGCGTACAGCATGCCGGGCAGCTGCACGTCGAGGCCGAACTGCGCGGAGCCGTCGACCTTGCCGGCGGTGTCGGTGCGCCGGGCGCGCGTGCCGATCAGCTTGAAGTCGCTGGCCGGCTTGAGCGGCACGTCTTTCGGCACCGGAAGTTTCGAAGCGGCCTCGGCGACTGCGCCATAGGTCAAGGCATCGCCATCGGCATTCAGCACGCGCCCGCCTTCGACGCGGCATCTGGAAGCATCGACGCCCCATTCCGCGGCGGCCGCCTGGATCAACATCACGCGCGCCGTCGCGCCCGCCTGGCGCAGGCGGGTCCAGGCGTCGCGCACGCTGGTGCTCCCGCCGGTGATCTGCACGCCGATCATCTGGTTGATATAGACAGCGCCAGCCGGGGCCGCTTCGATGGCAATCGCGGCGAACGGCACTTCGAGTTCCTCGGCGAGCAGCATCGGCAGCGCGGTGTAGACACCCTGGCCCATCTCCGAGCGGTCGACCAGCACCGTGATGCGGTTGTCGCCGCCTACCTTGAGCCAGGCATTCGGCATGCCGCCGACCGCCGTTCCCGCCGCTTCGCGTCTTCCGCAGCCCGGCAACGTCAGGCCGAGCACCAGGCCGCCGCCGGCCAGCGTGGAGATCTTCAGGAATTCGCGCCGGCCAGGGTTCGTTGCATGCGTGGTCATGGTCACCCTCCCTTCCCGGCGAGTTCGGCGGCGCGATGGATCGCCTTGCGGATGCGCGGGTAAGTGCCACAGCGGCAGATGTTGCCGGACATCGCGGCGTCAATTTCCTCATCGGTCGGCGACGGATTGCTTGCCAGCAGCGCCGCTGCCGACATGATCTGCCCGGACTGGCAGTAGCCGCACTGCGGCACGTCCAATTCGAGCCAGGCCTGTTGTACCGCGTGACTGCGGTCAGCCGACAGGCCTTCGATCGTCGTGATGCGCTTGCCCTCGGCCGCCGCGAGGGGCGTGATGCATGAGCGAATGGCCGTGCCGTCCAGGTGCACGGTGCAGGCGCCGCACAAAGCCATGCCGCAACCGTACTTTGTGCCGGTCATCCCGAGATGATCGCGCAGCACCCAAAGGAGCGGGGTATCGGCAGTCGCGTCGGTGTCTCGATCACGACCGTTGACGTTGAGCTTCATGAGCCTGCCCCCCAATTGCCGATCGTCCTATTATTATGCCGCATGGGCGAGGCGCGCGGCATGTTCGGGATGCGTAACCAATGGATGCCCTGACTTTCGTCCTGGATTCGGTGCTGTCGCTCGCGGTGTACGCGTTCCTGCTGCGCTTCCTGCTGCCGCTGGTGCGCGCCGACTTCCGCAATCCCCTGTCGCAGGCCGTGCTGTCGCTGACGAACTGGCTGGTCCTGCCGTTGCGCCGCATCCTGCCACCCATGGGCCGCATCGACACGGCCTCGCTGGTCGCGCTGATCGCGGTACAGCTTGCGATGACCCTGATCATGTTCCGCCTGCTGACCGGCGCGATGATTCCGTTCCTGCCGTTGGTCGTCGCGGCGCTCCGGACACTCGTCATTTCGACGATCCGGCTGTTCCAGGTCCTGATATTCATCTATGCGCTCCTGTCATTCATCGCGCCAGGCAGCTACAGCCCGGTCGTCGGCCTGCTGTCGTCCCTGTGTGAGCCGTTGCTGCGCCCGTTGCGCCGATTGTTGCCGGTGATCGGCGGCCTCGATTTCTCGCCACTGGTCGCGCTGATCGGACTGCAGGCACTGCTGATCCTGATCACCTGAGCCATGGAACGGTCATGGTGCCGGCGGGACGCGGGCGGCCTTCGCATCGCCGTGCGCATCCAGCCGCGCGCCGGGGCGGACCGGATTTGCGGCGTTCAGGGCGGGCGTCTGAAGATCCGCATCGCGGCCGCGCCAGTCGATGACGCGGCCAACGAGCGGCTGCGGCGGTTCGTCGCGCGGCTGTTCGACGTGCCGCAGGCAGCCGTCAGCCTGGTCCAGGGCGGCAGGTCGCGCGACAAGCTGCTGGCCATCGCGGGCGTCGCCCGGCTGCCGCCCGCCCTGTCAGGCCTGGCGGAACCAGGGTCCTGAGGCCCGCCCAGTTGTTGCTGCGCACGCAAATTCTGGCGCTCACGTGTCTGGCTATCGGCGCCTGTGGCGGCGTTCCGGGCGGGGCTGAGCATGCCCGCGAATATGCGGACCCCGGATTAGTCACTGCAGGCGGACTACGACTGTATTA
>JBATEA010000441.1:0-7001 GCA_049663745.1 Steroidobacteraceae bacterium
CTGTAAGCCTCAGACTCCGGATCGCAGGCGAACCGGTCCGCCTTCCGGGCGCGGCGCGAGCGAACGCAGGAGCGCGACCATCGCGAGCACGAGCGCCGCGGCGCCCGCGTTGTGCAGGGTGCCGAGCCACAGTGGCCAGCCTTTCCAGATGAGATTCATGCCGATCAGCAATTGAAGTATCAGCGCCATCAGCACGGCGGTTCCCGCAGCGCGGGTGAACAAGGTCTGGCCGCGGCGCCAGACACCCAGGACGAGCAACAACAATACGAGAGCGGTCAGGTAGGCGCCCAGGCGATGTGAATAATGGATGGCGACGCGCGCGGGCGCATCGAGCACGCCGCCCTCGTAATCGATTCCGAGTCCGCGCCACAACACGAAAGCATTCCGGAAATCCATGTTCGGCCACCATTGCCCATGGCAGGCCGGAAAATCGGCGCAGGCCGCGGCCGCGTAATTGCTGCTGGTCCAGCCACCGAGCGAAACCTGCAGCGCCACGACGGCTATCGCGACAATCGCGAGATTGCGCACGGGCCGTTCCGCCGCCTTCAGCTCGCGTCGTTCCGGCGAGAGCGCCAGCCACCACAAAAGCGACAGCGTCGCGAGTCCGCCCAGCAGGTGCAGCGTCACGATCAACGGTTTCAGCAGGAGCGTCACCGTCCACATGCCGAGCAAAGCCTGCAGGACGACCAGTGCCACGATCACCAGCGGCAGGACGCGCGGCTGTGCCGGGTCGCGGCGGTTCCAGACCGAGAATGCCGCGAGGCCGACGATGAAGAGGCCGAGCGCACCGACGATATAACGGTGCACCATCTCGTTGAGCGCCCTTTGATAGGCCCCGGCATTCCCGGCGATCTCGGCTACCTGCGACGGATGAACCTGGCCGTAGCAGCCGGGCCAGTCCGGGCAACCGAGGCCGGCATTGGTCAGTCGCACCCAGGCGCCGATCACGACCACGATCGCGCAGAGCAGAGTCGCGACCAGGGCGGCGCGGCGGAACCATCGGAGCTTCGGGGTCATGCGCGGACTTTAGCCGATACTCGAGAGGCGCAGCAGCCGCTCGAGATCCTTCAGGAGCCCCTCGGCACTGCCGCTTGCTGCGTGACGCATCATGAGGTTTCCGAGCGGATCGACCACATAAATGGACGGCGTGCCATACGGTGCCCGCGGAAAGAGCGCGAGGTATGCCTCGCCTTCGGTTCCCGTGGCGCCCAGCACCAGCAGGTCCTGGTCGTCCGGCCCCGGGAATCCCGGGGCGCAGCAATCGCCCGCATGCAGCAGCACGCGCTGTACGCGCGTCGCGTCCTTGTCGAGCGCGAGCCGCACGCGCGCGAGTTCGGCGAGCGCCTTGATGCAAGCCTCCGCACAGGACTTTTCGCCGAGATAGACCAGCGACCAGGAGCCGCGCAGCACATCGGGCGATGCCGCTCCGCCATCGGGCAGGGTCAGTGCAATGGAGGGCAAGGGCCGCGGCGGATCGATCAGCTCGCCATGCGCGGCGAGGGACGGGCGCCACGCGGATGAATAATAAAGCCAGATCGCCGCTGCAAACGGCACGAAGAAGAGCGCAGCCAGCAGCAGGAAGTTGCGGCGCCCGGACCGGCGATCGGCGGTGGCGTCTCTCATGTTTCTTGACCGCGGCGGCGCAGACCGAGTGCCAGCCAGCCTGCGACGGCGGTCGCCGCGAAGGCGTACCACTGTATCGCGTAGCCAAGGTGCCGTTCAGCGCTCGTGCCCGCCACGCGCCAGTTGCGCACATAGCCGTCGGGGTCCGGCGCATCGAGCAGGATGCGCCGTGGACGCAGCTCGCGGCCGAGCGCTGCCGCGAGTTCCGGCATGTGCGGATAACTGACGAGACGCGGCCAGCCTGTGCCCGTGGGTGCCGCGAGCTCGATGCCGGGGCGAGGCAATTCATCCAGGCGACCCGAGATCGTCCGCGGCGTTGCCCGGACCGTGATATCGGGAAGCGCATCGCGGCTGGCGCCGAACGGCACCCAACCGCGATCGACCAGCACGGCGCTGCCGTCGGAAAGCACGAGCGGCGTCAGCACGTGCACCCCGGCTGCACCGGATTCGCTCATGTTGTCAAGCAGGAACTGGTGGGCGGCGTCGTAGTGGCCGTTCGCGGTGACGCGCTGGTAGCGCGGCACGGCGACGGAAGCGGGGGGCAGCGGAAGCGCCGGCCCCGCGCGGGAAAAATCATCGTCGATGGCGCGCTTTTCGGCGGCGCGGCCGAGCTGCCAGTTTCCGAGCGCGATGAAGAGGAGCACGGCGCCCGCGGCCACCACCGTTGCGACGGGCCGCAATATAAATCGCCGGCTGCGAAATTTCGGCACCGGGCTATACTTCCGCATCCGAACTGGCGCCGGGGCAGTCCATGTCGTGGGTCAAGTGGCTGGTACTGGTCATCTTCTTCGCGATCATCCTGAGCCTGGCATCCGCGATGCTGCATCTCGTCCATGACTACCGGGGCGAGTCGAAGCGCATGGTGCGGGCGCTGACCTGGCGCATCGGGCTGTCCATCACCCTGTTCATCGTGCTGTGGGCAACCTGGAAACTCGGCTTGATCGAGCCGCGCGGCACGACGAGTTAGAGTGCGCGGATCGACGGCAGGTTGCGCCAGCGGCCTGCGACATCCATCCCGAATCCGAATACGAACCGATCAGGCACGCGCACGCCGGTGAAATCCGCGGTGATCGCCGCGGGAGCGGTGCGCTCCTTCCAGGCGAAAGCCGCGGTCAGCACCTCGATCGCGCCCTGTTCGAGCAGGCGCTGCCGGATCGTCGCGAGCGTGCGTCCCTCGTCCAGGATGTCGTCGAGCAGCAGCACCGTGCGATCCTTGACGGGTTCCTGCGGCCCTGCGATCCAGACCAGCTCGCCGCCCTGCGTGTCGGCGCCATAGCGGCGCACGTGCACGTAGCTGCATTCCAGCGCAAACGCGAGTCGCGGCAGCATCTGGCCCGCAAACACCAGGCCGCCATTCATCACCGTGATGACCAGCGGATTGCGGTCGGCGAGACGGGCGGTAATCTCCAGCGCCATGCGCTCGAGGGCGGCCTGGACGGCGCTCGCGGGAATGATCTCGTCGGACTGCGGCAGTTCTGTCATCCGTGAATTTTACCTGTGCGGGGCCCACTGCGACGAATGACATTCGGACTGCGCCCAGCCGTTCCAACGAGCCGGTTGCCGCCAGCATCCATACCTAGAATTGGGATGCCGCTTGCCCATGGGCCTGCCAGGGAGCCCCGCCCGTGAACCTGACCGAGAAATCGCTCAAGAGCCCGATCGGCGTCGCCGTCGGCGTCGGGCTCGTCATCGTGCTCGGCATCGTGAGTCTCATCAAGCTGCCGGTGCAGCTCTTCCCCGACATCGAAGAGCCGGTCATCACGATCTTCACGGGCTGGCGCGCCGCCGCGCCCGCCGAGGTCGAATCCGAGCTGATAGAGCCGCAGGAGCGCGCGCTGCGCGGCCTTGCCGGCCTGCAGGAAATCCAGTCCTTTTCCGGCGCCGGCGGCGCCTTCATCAATCTCCGGTTCGCGGTCGGCACCGACATGGGCCGCATGCTGATCGACGTGATCGCGCGCATGAACCAGCTGCCGCCGCTGCCGCGCGACGCGGACGCGCCGCGAATATCGCTCGGCCAGGATGGCGGCGGCGGCCCGAACGACACGCTGTCCTGGTTCTTCGTGCAGCTGAAGCCCGGCACACCGGGTCCGGTCGAGAATTACCGGCGCGAGGTCGAGGACCTCTTCCGTTCCCGCGTCGAATCCATTCCCGGCGTCGGCAACATCAACATCAATGCCGGCGCGCCGGACGAGCTGCGCATCGAGTTCGACCCGTATCGCGCGGCGGAACTCGGCATCCCGATCCCGTCGATGGTCGCGGTCGCCGGCAGCGCGGATGACGTCTCCGGCGGCTTCGCTGAGCTGGGCCGCCGCCAGTACACGCTGCGCTTCGCGGGCCGCTACCGGCCGGAAGACCTCGGCGAGCTGGTGCTCGACTGGCGCGACGGCCGGCCGGTGCGCCTGGCCGACGTCGCGACGATCTCGGTCGAGCGCGGCGACCGCAATTCGCTCGCCGTGCAGAACGGCAATCCCGCGATCGCGATCCAGATCCTGAAGGAGTCGGGCGCGGACGTGCTCGCGACGCTTACTGCGGTCAAGGAAGAAATCGCCGCGCTGCGCGAAGGCCCGCTTGCGGACATGGGCCTCGCAATCGAGCAGTCCTTCGATCCGTCGGTGTTCATCAACCAGGCCGTCGGCATGGTCACGGGCAACCTGTTGGCAGGCATCGTGCTCGCGGTCGCGGTGCTGTGGCTGTTCCTGCGCCAGTTCCGCTCGACGCTGTTGATCGGCGTCGCAATACCGGTCAGCGTCCTTGCGACCGTCATCGTGATGCTGGCGACCGGGCACACACTCAACGTCATCTCCATTGCAGGCATCGCGTTCGCGGTCGGCATGACGCTCGATGCCGCGACCATCGTGCTGGAGGGCATCGTCGCGCGCCGCGAGCGGGGCGTGCCGATCCTGCAGGCGGCGCTCGAGGGCTCGACCCAGGTCTGGCCGGCACTGTTCGCCTCGACACTGACGCTGGTGATCGTGTTCCTGCCGGTGATCTTCATGAAAAACACCGAAGGCCAGCTGTTCGCGGACCTGGCGCTCACGATCGCGGTCGCGATATCCGTGTCGCTGATCGTGGCGGTGACGGTGCTGCCGGTCGCGGCTGCGCGCTGGCTGGGGCCGGCGAGCAACCGCAAGCCCGCGGTGTGGCCTGACAGGCTCGGCGAGCGCATGGTTCTGCTCACCGACGAGCCGCGCAAGCGCGCGATCACCATCGGCCTCTTGTTGATTGCACCCTTCGTGCTGACGTGGGCGCTCTTGCCGCCGATCGACTACCTGCCGCCGGTCAAGCGCGACGCCATCGACGGCTTCCTGCAATTCCCGCCGGGCATGAATGTGGATGCCATCGAGACCGAGGTGGTCCAGCCGATCGTGCAACGCCTGGCGCCGTACATGAACGGCGAGCGCGAACCGAAACTCAAGAACTACTACGTACTGATCTTCCCGGGCGGCGGCTCGATCGGCGTGCGGCCGCTCGATCCTTCGCGCATCGGCGAGCTGGAGAAGCTGGTGCGAGAGGAAATCACCGCGGGGTTCCCGGATCTGGATGTGTTCTCGCAGCAGGGCAACCTGTTCGGCGGCTTCGGCGACGGCCGCAACATCGAGGTGCGCCTGCAATCTGCGGATTTCGACGGCCTGCTGAAGGCGGCGCGCGCGGCCCAGGACATCATCACGCAGAAGCTGCCCGGGGCGCAGGCGCGCTCCTTCCAGGACCTCGAACTCGCGGAACCCGAACTGCGGCTGTTGCCGAATGACCGGCGCATCAGCGAATCCGGCTGGACGCGCGCTAATGTCGCGACCGTCGTGCGCTCACTCGGCGACGGCATCTGGATCGGCGAGCATTTCGACGGCGAGCGCCGGCTCGACATGATCCTGCGCGCGGGTGGCTGGGACAGCCCCGAATCGCTTGCGACGGTGCCGGTCGCGACACCGGCCGGCGGCGTGGTACCGCTTGGCGAGCTGGTGACCATCGAGCCGACCGTCAGCACGACCGGTCTCCGGCGCGTGGACGGGCGCCGGACCATCGGCATCAATGTCATTCCTCCGCAGGGCATGTCCCTGCAGGAGGCCATGCGCATCATCGAGAAGGACATCGGTCCGGAGATCCAGCCGCTGCTGCCGCCGGACGGCGGCATCCGCTACGCGGGCGACGCGGGCAGTCTCGAGACCTCGCTCGCCGACATGCGCGTCAACATCAGCCTCGCGCTGCTCGTGCTGTTCCTGCTGATGGCGGCGCTGTTCCGTTCCGTGCGCGACAGCCTGCTGGTGCTGCTGACCGTTCCACTCGCGAGCTTCGGCGGCGTGCTGGGCATCCGGCTGCTGAATCTTTTCACGCCGCAGACACTCGACATGCTGACGATGGTCGGCTTCATCATCCTGATGGGCGCGGTGGTCAACAACGCGATCCTGCTGGTCGAGCGCACGCGTACCGCCGAGCGCGAAGGCATGGACCGCAGGAGCGCCGTGCGTGCGGCGATCGCAGAGCGTACCCGCCCGATCATCGCGACTTCGCTCGGCCAGCTGGTGGGCCTGCTGCCGATGATCGTCGTGCCGGGCCCGGGCGGTTCGCTGTACCGCGGCCTCAGCACCGTCATCGCCGGCGGCATGCTCGTCAATACGGTATTCATGCTGGTGCTGCTGCCGGCGCTCTTGCGCCTCGGCGAGCCGTCGGCCGCCAGTGAGCGCAGCCTGTCCGCCGGTGGCGCAATCGAGGAGGCTGCCTGATGAAGAAATGGATTTCCGCCTGCGCGGCCCTGGTCACGTTGGCCGTTCTCTACCCTTCGGTCGGTGCGGCCCAGGGCCAGGATCAGGCGCCGCCGGCGCCGGTCACCGTCGCGCGCGTCACCGAGGGCAATCTCGGCGCGACGATCACGGCGACCGGCACGGTCGTGAGCCGCAACGATGCACGGCTCGCCGCCGAAGTAGCCGGGCGGCTGGACTGGGTTGCGGAACCCGGCACCCGCGTCGCGAAAGGCGCGCCGCTGGCGCGCGTGGATTCGCGGACGCTCGAACTGCAGCTGCGCGAGGACGAAGCGCAGCTCGCGCGCCTCGGCGCGAATGTGGACCTGCTCAATACCCAGCTTGCGCGGCTGAACGCGCTACCCGCCGGCATCGCGTCACAGAGCCAGATTGACGAAGCCGCCGCCCGGCACGCGATGGCGAAGCATGAACTCGAGCAGGCGAGAGCAGCGCGCGACCGCACGCAGCACCTGATCGGGCGCGCGGTGATCCGCGCGCCTTTCCCTGGCCACGTGGTCGAGCGGATGCGCCAGCTCGGCGAGTTCGTATCGGCCGGCAGCGAAGTCGTGCGGCTGATGGATACCGGCAATGTCGAGGTCGTTGCCCGCGCGCCGGTCGCCGAGGCCGGGCACCTCGCGGTCGGCC
>JBATEA010000442.1:0-7956 GCA_049663745.1 Steroidobacteraceae bacterium
ATCCAGTACCATGCCAGTAGGCGTCACGATGCGGGCACCGGCTGCCGCCTGAAGGAGCAGTGGATCGACCGCTTGCAAACCCATTTCGTCGTTGAATGCACCGACCACGAACTCGCGAATGGAAACCGTGCCGCCGTGCGCAAAGAAAGGCCGCACACGCAAGTCGGCGTCAACTCCGCGCACGCCCGAGACATCCACGGTGCCACTCGCATCCGCGCGAATGGAGCCGTACACGATCCCTTTGCTCGTCAGGGTGCGCGTCACAGGCCGGCCTTGGCTGCTGGCCTGCGCGACAGCCTGGGCGCGTATCGCACGCAGGTCTGTCGTGATCTCATCGGCCAGCATCTCCTGTAAGCCGAGGCCGAACAGGTGAGGTGCGTCGCGGCTGTCAGGTCTTGTGACGACATCGCCGCCGAAGCCGGCAGCGCCGCGTGGCCGCCCATGGCAGCCTGCGCAGCTTTCGATCAGGCCGGCGCCGATCGCGCCGGTCGATTCAATATCGCCGATTCCGTCGTTGGTTCGCGGGCCGAAGCCCTGGGCCTGCGTGAACTTGCGTTGGAACAACTGTCGCCCGCGTCGGATTGAGCGGGCCGGGTCGCGCGCGATGATGTATGTCGAAGAACCAGGTGTCAGGGCGTCGCCGACTCCGGCCCCGATCTGCTGATCGAGCGATTTGAAGATGCCAGCGTGTTCTGCATTCGGTGTTTGGGTCTGGTCCGTGAGCTGCGCCTGGGCGCAGGGTGCGCCGAACAGGGCCAGCACGATCACTGACAAACGACAGGAAACACGATAGTTGAACATGGACACGCCTCCCTGAACGCGCACTGGTCGTCCTGACAGTTAGATCGGAATTCGCCGCGGGAAACCGCCACGCGCCAGCCTGGGTGATCGATATCACGTCTAGCATTCGTTTGTATCTATATGATTATGTGAAACTTGCTTGTTTCCGTTTTGCAGGCTTTCAGATGGCGCGCAGCAACCGTTCGGCGCTATTCTCTGGCCTGTTGATGAGCGACCTGAATTCCGTCGGGACAGCCGGAATCGGCTCCCTGTTTGCGGCCGCGGAGCAAGGCGACGCCGCGGCACGCGACGCCTTGTTCGCGGGTCTGTACGAAGAGTTGCACCGGCTTGCGCGGCGGGAGCTGGCGCGACGCGGCGCGCCGATGACCTTGAGCCCCACAACGCTGCTCCATGAGGCGTATCTCGACATGGCAGGACGCCAGGGCCTGGCGTTTCCGGACCGTCCGCGGTTCATGGCTTACGCCGCGCGCGTCATGCGCGGGCTCATCATCGACTATGCACGCAGCCGCAACGCCCAGAAACGGGGCGGGCGCGTCGAGATCACGTCATTCAAGACCGATATCGCGGAGCAACCTGTCGATGACAATGAACTTCTGAGAATCGGCGACGTCCTCGACGAACTGGCGAAAATAGACATGCCGCTCGCGGAGATCGTCGACCTGAAGTTCTTCTGCGGCTTTTCGGTCTGCCAGATTGCTGCAATGCGCGGTGTATCGGAACGCACGGTGCAGCGTAGCTGGGAGAAAGCGCGCGCGTATCTTCACAGGGGTATCCGTCCCTCGCCAGGGGCTTGATGCATCGTGTCCATATCAGGTCCTGATCGCTGGCGGCTGCTGAGTTCCTACCTGGACCGCGCGATGGACCTGACCGGAACGGAACGGGCGGATTTCATCGCCACGGTGCGCAGTCAGGAGCCAGACCTGGTCACTGAGTTGCTGGCGCTGCTCGATGCCCATGATGCGGCGAGCGCGGAGAGATTCCTCGAGGACAGCCCGGCGCCCCCAGCCGGGCTTATCGTCGCCGCTGGGCAGAGGTTGGGTGCGTACACGCTGATCTCCCCAATCGGCCACGGTGGCATGGGCGTGGTCTGGATCGCAGAACGCGTCGACGGGCGATTCCAGCGAAAGGCGGCGATCAAGTTCCTGAACATGGGCCTGATCGGTCATGGTGGCGAGCAGCGATTCAAGCGTGAAGGCAGCCTGCTCGCTCGACTCACTCATCCAAACATCGCGCAGTTGATGGACGCGGGCGTGACCGCCGGCGGCCAGCCGTATCTCGTGATCGAATACGTCGACGGCGAGCCCATCGATCGCTATTGCGACAGCAGAAAGCTCGGCATCGATGAACGCCTGCAGCTGTTCCTGGACGTGCTGGCGGCAGTCGCGGACGCGCATGCGCACCTGATTGTGCACCGGGACTTGAAGCCGTCGAATGTGCTGGTCACGGCCGATGGCCAGGTGAAACTACTCGATTTCGGCATCGCAAAGCTGATCGATGATCGGGAACGAACCCGGGCGGAGACGATGCTGACGCGCGAAGGTGGCTGGGCGTTGACACCCGAATTTGCAGCGCCCGAACAGGTGACCGGAGGCGCGATCTCGACGGCCACGGATGTGTATGCGCTGAGTGCGATGCTGTATGTCCTGTTGAGCGGTCGACATCCCATTGGCGTGGCGTTGCAATCCCCGATGGAGATCGTTAAGGCCGTGGTCGAGACCGAGCCGCGTCAGATGTCCGATGTCGTCTCGTTGCGAGACGATCCTGTCGCGGTCGGCGAGATCGCAAGCTTGCGTGGCACTAGTCCCGAGCGGCTCGAGAAACGGCTGAAAGGGGATCTCGACACGGTTGTCCGCAAGGCGCTGAAGAAAGACCCGACAGAACGATATAAATCGGTCCAGGCACTGGCGGACGACGTTCGCCGATACCTTCGTCACGAACCGATCAGCGCGCGTCCGGACTCGGCCGCATATCGCGCGGCGAAATTCGTGCGTCGAAATAGAATGGCGGTCGCCCTCGCATCGATGGCATTGATCGCTGTCGTGACCGGGGTTCTGGGCACGCTGTACCAGGCGCGCACCGCGCGTGCAGAGCGCGATTACGCGCTCCGGCAATTGTCGCGGGCCGAGGCGATGAATGACCTCAATCGCTTCCTGCTCACCGATGCGGCGCCGTCCGGCAAGCCGCTGGCCGTCAACGAACTGCTCGATCGCGCGGAACAGATCGTGGGGCGGCAGACTGCCGGCAGCGCCGAGTCGCGGGCGGAATTGCTGCTGGCAATCGGCCAGCAGTATCGAATGATCGAAGAGGTCGACCGGGCGCGCCAAGTGCTCGAGGCCACGTATGCGCTGGTCCGGCGCACGACCGATCCTTCGATAAGGGCACGGACCTCCTGCGCGCTCGCTCAGGCGCTGGCAAAGGGCAAAGACGCCCAGCGCGGGACTGAGCTCGTACGTGAGGGCCTCAACGAACTGCCCGGCGACGCGAGATACACTCTCGACCGGGTCGAATGCCTCATGAGTGGCAGCTATGTTTCGCGCGAAACCGGCGCTACATCTTCAGCAATTGCCCAGGCAAAAGAAGCGCAGAGTCTGCTCGAGTCTTCGCCCTTCCGCTCTGAAATTCAGGACCTGAGCATCTTCATGAATATTGCGGAAGCGAACAGCCAGGCGGGAAGGTATGCCGAAGCCATACCGGCCTTCGAGCGCGCAGCGTCGATCATGACTTCGCTGGGAAGGGATCAGACGCAGTGGGCAGGTACGTTGTTCAACAATTGGGCGCTAAGCCTGGACCTGGCAGGGCGGCCGCTCGATGCCGAACCGTTATTTCGGCGCGCGATCGTCATCAGCCGCGCGGATGCAACCGACGAGGCCGTGTCTCCGATGCTGCAGGTGAACTACGGCCGCACGCTGAGTAAACTCGGCCGGTTCGATGAAGCGGCCCGTTACAGTGAGGCTGGCTGTGACAAGGGGCGGGCTGCGGGTTTTGACGTCGTCGTCAACCAGGCCCTGCTTCTGCGCGCGGACATCTATCGGGAGCAAGGCGACTTTGGGCGTTCGGCGGCGATGCTGGCAGAGGTCGAACCGCGACTTAGGAAGGTTCTTGCGCCGGATCACCCCGCGTTCGGGTCATTGATGCTGGAGCGAGCGTTGCTCGCAAGGGCGCGCGGCGACTCAGCCGCGGCACTGGACCTGATCGATCGCGCCTACGTCATCGCGGAGACCGCGCTACGAACGGGAGATGCCGCAGGCTTCGCTCCGCGAGTGCTGGCCCGGCGCGCCGAATTGCGAAACGCTGCGGGTCGGCACGGCGAAGCGGCTGACGATGCCCGTCTGGCGCTGAAGCAACTGGAAAATGTCGTTCCGCCGGGGCAGCTGACTACGCTGCGAGGCGACGCCTATCTTGCGCTGGGCGAGGCGCTTCGAGCCATGGGCCAGGACGATGATGCGAGATCCGCATTGCGTACGGCAGTCAAGCATCTCGAAAGCGCCCTGGGACCGGACCACCTTCGGGTGCGCAAGGCGCGCGAACTACTCGTTGCCGGTTAGCGCCAGTTGCACAGGTCGGTGTAGGCTTGGAGCCAGGGCACAGGAGCTTGAACATGAATTGTCACGTAAGCGCCATCTTTATCGCGTATCTGCTTGTCATGCCCGCGGTAGCCCACGAGGCGGACCACGAGCACACCGAGAAACTCGGCACCGTTCACTTCTCGATCTCGTGTAAGCCCGAGGCCCAGGCGCCCTTCGACCGCGGCGTCGCATTGCTGCATTCCTTCGGGTACGTCTCCGCTGCCGGCGCGTTCGCCGACGTCCTCACCGCCGACCCGGCCTGTGCCATGGGCGAGTGGGGCATCGCGATGAGCTATTTCCACGAAATCTGGGCGCCGCCGACGGCGGACGAGCTCGCCACGGGCAGCGCCGCGGCGCGACGGGCGGTCGAGATGGGCGGCAAATCCGACCGCGAGCGCGCCTTCATCGCGGCCATCGACGCCTTCTACCGCGACGCCGCGACGCTCGATCACCGGACCCGGGTCAAGGCGTACCAGCAGGCCATGACAGCCGCCGCCCGGGCCTACCCGGACGATGTCGAGGTGGCGATCTTCCACGCGCTGTCGCTGCTTGCCGTCGCTTACAACTCGCCGCCGGACAAGACCTACGCATTGCAGAAAGAGGCTGCAACGATCCTGAACGGACTGCTGCCAAAGCATCCGGACCATCCGGGAATCGCCCACTACATGATCCACTCCTTCGATTACCCGGAGCTCGCGAGCCTCGCGCTGCCCGCGGCGCGTGCCTACGCGGCGATCGCGCCGGACGCGACGCATGCCTTGCACATGCCGGCGCACATATTCATCCGGCTCGGACTGTGGCAGGAGTCGATCAAGGCCAATCTCGCCTCGGCCGAAGCCGGCACCCGCGAAGCAGGGAAGCGCCGTCCCGGAGCGGCCTCCTTCAATGCACTGCACGCGATCGATTACCTCGAGTACGCGTATCTGCAGACGGCGCGGGACAGCAAGGCGCAAGAACTCGTCGAGCGAGTTCGTGCAGTCACCGCGCTGGATGACCCGGAAGCCTTCGCCGCCGGTTATGCGATGGTGGCGGTGCCGGCGCGCTATGCGCTCGAACGCCATCAATGGCGCGAGGCGGCACAGCTTCCAGATCCGCCAGGATTTTTCGCGTGGAACAAGATCCCGTACGCCGGCGCCAACACGGAATTCGCGCGCGCGGTCGGGGCCGCACGCTCGGGCGATGTGGAGCGTGCGCGCCAGGCGCTCGCGCGCCTGACAGAAATTCAGCAGGTCACCAGGTCAAACCAGAAAGGCTTCGACTGGGCGACCCAGATTGAGATCCAGCGTCTCGCCGCGAGCGGGTGGCTGGCCCAAGCCGAGGGCAATCAGGATGAATCGCTGCGACTGCTGCGAGCTGCTGCCGAACTCGAGGACCGGACCGACAAGCACCCGGTGACGCCCGGCGCGCTGCTGCCGGCACGGGAACAGCTCGCGGATCTGTTGATGGAGCACGGGGATGCATCCGCGGCGCTCAGCGAATACGAAAGTGCGCTGCATGCGCAGCCAGGACGCTACAACTCGCTCCTCGGCGCGGCCATTGCCGCCGAACGCCTGGGCAAGCGCGAGCGGGCTCAGGAGTTGCGCACCGAACTCGCCACGCAATGCAAGGAGGGTGACGGCGAGCGGGCGAAGGTCGCTTCAACAAGGCAATAGCCAGGCCGCGCCCTGAAGATTTCGCTGAGCTTCGCGGCATGAGCGCCGTCCAGCCCAGGAACTACGCGCCAAATCAGGTCTTCCAGCGCTTCTGGAGCACGCGATCGATCGAAATGGAGCCCGGCCCGGCGATGGCGAGCCACAGGAATATTGCGAGGTACATGATTTCCTCGAAGCCCAGGAACGTCTGCAGCGAGTCGATCTGGTCCCACTGCGCCGCGCGGACCGCGACGATCATCACGACACCCAGCGCGCCCGCCGAGATGCGCGTCAGCAGGCCGAGCAGCAGCAATATCCCGCCGAAGAATTCGACGCCTGAGACGAACGGTGCGAGTACCTCGGGCATCGGAATGCCCCAGCCGACGAAATTCTCCGTCACCAGCGGCAGATGCGTCAGTTTCCCCCAGCCGGTCCAGAGGAACACCCAGCCGACCACGATGCGGGCGAACAAGGGCGCGAGCCAGTCCATGTGCCGCGCAACGCGCTGCGGCCATTCAATCAGGCAATCGACCAGGTATTTCATGAGACTCTCCGGCGATAAGCCTGGTTTCCGTCCGCGCGCGACTGGAGCAATTGGTCCAGCGCCCCGATCAGGCGGCCGACTTCTTCCTGCGACGTATAGTGCACGAACGAAGCGCGCACGGCGCCGTCGTCCGTATCGATCCCGAGCGCTTTAATAAGGCGGTAAGCGTAGAAATTTCCCACACCGACGCCCAGTTTCAATTCGGCCAGCTGCTTCGCGAGATCCGCTGAGCTCGAGCCCTCCACCGTAAAGGCAACCGTCGGTGCACGCTCCGCCGCCCGGGTCCTGCCGATCAAGCGCACCCTGGCATGACCGGAGAGAAAGTCGAGAAGCGGTTGGAGCAGGACGGTCTCGTGCTGCCGGAACAGACTCCGGACTGCCGCGGCTTGCGCCGGGATCGGCTTGCCGCCCGCACCATGCCGCTGTGCGATCGCTTCCATGTAATCCATGACGCCGTTGACGGCGGCGATCTGCGCGTGATCGGGACCGGCCGGCGTGAATCGCTTCGCCGGGTACTCGGCATTGAAGAAATGCCCCTGGTTCGGCAATTGGGCATTGAGCTCCTTGCGCAGGAACATTGCGCCGAGATGTGGACCGTACACCTTGTACATCGAAAAGAAGTAGAGATCGGCGCCCAGCGCCTCGATGTCCGGCAGGCCGTGCGGGCTGAAGGAGACGCCATCCACGAAAGCCCAGGCCCCGGCCGTGTGGATCAGGTCCGTGAGCTCGCGAACCGGATTGATGCTGCCGACGATATTCGAGCAATGCGTGAAGGCGACGACGCGCGTACGTGAACTCAGCAATGCCTCCAGGTCCTTCCGATTCAATTCCGCGGAAACCGGATCGACCTTCCATTCGCGCACGACAAATCCTTCGTCCTTCAGGCGGCTCAGGGCCCCGGAGTTCGCCTCGTGGTCCTGGTTCGTGACGATCACCTCGTCGCCCGGCGACAGGAACCGGCGCAGCGCCTGCGCGATGACATAGGTGTTCTGCGAACTCGAGGGCCCGAAATGCAGTTCGTCGCTGCCGACATTGAGCCAGGCGGCCAGGCGTTCCCTGGCTGCGTCCATCTGCTCGCCGGCGAGCCTGGAGGGTTCGAAAGCGTAGTAGGGCTGAACCTTGGTCTGACGGTAATAGCGGTCGAGCCATTCGATGGTCTGGCGGCAGGCATAGGAGCCGCCGGCATTTTCGAAATGCGCAAAGCCCGCGAGCGAAGGCTCGGTGAAGGCGGGAAACTGCGTTCGCACGAAATTCAGGTCGAGATCGGTCATGGCTGATTCTACCGCTAAAGGGCCTAGCCCCAGAGTTCCGCGTCAAAAGGCTGCATCATCGCGCCGGCGAGCCGGATTCCCGGGTCGCGGTCGCGCGCCGTTGCGGCACATCGCAGCGCCTCGGTCAGGCCGCCGCACTTGTC
>JBATEA010000443.1:0-4831 GCA_049663745.1 Steroidobacteraceae bacterium
GGCTGGCTGCGTGCCGGTACCCTGTTGCGTGATGCCGGGAATTCCGCCGCGGCGGGTTGCGAAGTTCTGGATCTGCTGCTGCGTCTCGACGAGGCTCGCGCTCGGCAACAGCAGCACACGCTCGCCCTCGGCCACGCCGCCCGTGATCTCGACGCGGTCGAGATCGGTCACGCCGGTCTGCACCGGCGTGGGCACGCGCTTGCCGTCGCGCTCCGTGACCACCCATAGTTTGCCGCCGAGCTGCAGGGCCGGCGCGCCGTTGCCGGCGGTTGGCCCCGGCTTGCGGTCGCGCTCGCGGGATGCGCGGCCATCAGCGCTTCGCGCTCCGCTGCCGGATTCGCCGAGCTGCTTCCGCAGCTCATCTGCATCGATGCCGAGGATTCCCGCGGTCGTCTCGATATCCCGCGCGGTGCGCAGCGCCATGATCGGCAGCGACAGCACCTCGTCGCGGTGCAGGACGTCGAACACCGCCTCGACGTTCATGCCCGGGCGCAGCAAACCGCCCTCGTTTGGCACCGAGATCAGCACCGCAAACAACGTGACATTCTGTTCGATGACCGCCTGCGGCTCTATTTTCTCGATCGCCCCGGTGAAGCTCCGGCCCGGGTACGCCGCAACCGTAATGCGCGCGGGGATCCCCGGCGCCAGTTTTCCGATGTCGGTTTCATCAACGCGCACGCGCGCGCGCACGTTGCTGAGGTCCGCCATCGTCAACAGCAGCGTTCCACCGCCGACATCCTGCGTCGGCGAGGAGATGACCTGACCCGGCTCAACCAGCTTCGTGAGAATGGTGCCGGCCGCCGGCGCGCGGACCTCCGTGTCTTCGAGCGCAATGCGCGCATTCTCGAGCGCCACCTGCGCGCCGACCACCTGCGCACGCGTATTCGCCACCTCGAGCGCGAGCGCCTCGTATTCGGTCCGGTTGATCCACTCCTCGGCGAGCAGCTTGTCGCCGCGCGCGAGTTGCGCCGCCGCCGTCGTGCGACGCGCCTTTGCAGCATTGAGCTCGGCCTCGGCCTGCGCGACGCGATTGCGCGGCGTGCGCGGGTCAATGCTCACCAGCGGATGGCCCGCCTCCACCGTGTCGCCGATTTCCGCGCCGAGCTTCAATATTTCGCCGGAGGCCTTCGACTTGACCTCCACCCTGCTGACCGGCTCGATGACGCCGGCCGCCTCGACGACGACCGAAATCGGGCTGCGCTCGACCACGGCCGTCTCGTAATCCGGCAGGTCCGGCGCGCCGCCGCCACAGGCGCCGAGCAGGCAGACGATCGTCGTCATCGGCGCGACTCTAAGCGGCCGCATCGGCGCCTCCGGAATTCGCGGTGTCACTGACGACCCTGCCGTCGCGCACCTGGATGGTTCTTCGCGCATGGCCCGCAACTTCCACTTCATGGGTCACCAGGATGATCGTATGGCCGGCGGCGTGCAGTTCGTCAAACAGGGCCAGTATTTCCGCGCCGGTCGCGCTGTCGAGATTTCCGGTGGGTTCGTCGGCCAGCAACAGCGCCGGTTCGGTGACCAGGGCGCGAGCGACCGCCACGCGCTGGCGCTGTCCGCCGGACAATTCGCCCGGCCGGTGGCTGGCGCGATCCGCCAGCCCGACGCGCTCGAGCGCGCGCTTCGCGCGTTCATGGCGCTCGGCCAGCCTGACCCCGGCATAAAGCAGCGGCAGCTCAACATTCGCGAGCGCGGAACTGCGCGACAGCAGTGCGAACGACTGGAACACGAAACCGATTTCGCGGTTGCGTACGTGCGCCAGCTCGTTCTCGGTCATTTCGGATACCAGCCGGCCGTTCAACCAGTAACGCCCGCCATCCGCGCTGTCGAGGCAACCGATCAGGTTCATCAACGTGGACTTTCCGGAGCCGGATGGCCCCATGATTGCGACGTATTCATTGTGGCGGATCGACAGGCTGACGCCGCGCAGGGCGTGAATGAAGCCCCGGCCCATGCGGTACTTCCGCTCCAGGCCCTCGGTCCGGACCATTTCACCGGCGGCTTGCATGAGTTACGGCGCGTTCCCCGGCCAGTTGCCGGCGTGGCGGATGCTGCTTTGACCGCTCAGCCGGTGCGTCGTTTCTTGTCCTCGGCCTCGACGACGCGATTGATCTTCCACTGCTGGGCGATGGACAGCAATGTGTTCGTCAGCCAGTACAGCACGAGCCCCGACGGGAACCACATGAACATGAAGGTCATGACGACCGGCATGAACGCGAAGATCTTCGCCTGCATCGGGTCCGGCGGCGTCGGATTCAGCTTGAACTGCCCGAACATCGCGGCGCCCATCAGGATCGGCAGGATGAAGTACGGGTCGCGCGCCGAGAGATCCTGGATCCAGCCCATGAACGGCGCCTGGCGCATTTCAACGCTCTCGAGCAGCACCCAGTAGAACGCCAGGAAGAACGGGATCTGCACCAGCACCGGCAGGCAGCCCGCGACCGGGTTGATCTTCTCGCGCTTGTAGAGCTCCATCATCGCGCGGGCCTGGCCTTCGCGATCGTCCTTGTAGCGCTCCTGCACGGCCTTCAGGCGCGGCGCGACGGTGCGCATCTTCGCCATCGAGCGGCCGCTCGTCTCGGCCAGCTTGTAGAAGACCGCCTTGATCAGGATGGTCACGAGGACGATCGACCAGCCCCAGTTGCCGATCAGCGCGTAGACCTTCGACAGCAGCCAGAACAGCGGCTGCGAGAGGATCGTCAGCTTGCCGTAATCCGCCGTCAGCTGCAGCTTCGGTCCGGTCGCCGCCAGCTGTTTTTGCAGCTTCGGCCCGACGTACAGTTTTTCCGCGAGGTCGAGAGCGCCGCCCGGCGCCACGGTCTGCGCCGGCCCGACGACGCGCAGCAGGAATTCGTTGTCCTTGACGCGCAGTTCGTACTGGTAGGGCTGGCCCGCCGCCGGCACGATTGCCGCGACGAAATGATGCTGCATCGCAGCGACCCAGCCGTTCGTGATCGACCGCGACAGCGCCGTGTCTTCCTCGTCCTTGATGTCGAGCTTCTTGTAGCTCTCGCCGTCATAGAATGCCGGGCCGCGGAACGCGTAGGTCTCGACGTTCCACATCGACCGCTCGCTGCTTTGCGCGTGGCGCAGGAATTGCGCATAGGACGCGAGCTTGACCGGCGCCGGGCCTGCATTCGCGACGCGGTATTGGATTTCAACCGCATAGCTGCCGCGATGGAATACGAAGGTCTTCGTCACCGAAAGGCCCGCGCCATCCGCCCAGTTCAGCGGTACGCGCAGCTCCTCCGCGCCCTCGGCGAGCCGGTACTCCTGGCTTGCCGAGCTGAATTCCGCCTTGTGGTTCGGCTCGGCGCGGCCGGTTTCGCCGCTCGTGAGGCCCGACTGGAACAGGAATTGCGTTTCCGCCGAGTCGGTGTTGAACAACCGCACCGGCGTCGCCGGGTCGTCCTTGTGCAGCGGGTACGCCGGCAGGTCCGCGCGCACCAGCTCGCCGCCCGCGCGGCTCAGGTCGAGATCCAGCACATCGGTGACGACATGAATCTTGCCGGCGCCCGCTGCCGGCGTTTCCACCGGTGCGGCATCCGGCGCCGCCGCCGCGGGCGCCTCGCCCGTAACGCTCGGCAATTCGTCGGACAGCGTGCCGCCGGCCGGCGCCGCGGCGGGTGTTTGCCCCCCATCCGCCGGCGCGGCAATGGCCGTTGGCGCAGTGTCCGCCCGGTGCGCCGCCGCGTCCTTCATCCAGGCATCGACATTGAGCCACAGGACGAGGAGCAGGCCGATCCACAGGAATACCCGCTGCTGTTCCATCAGCCGCGCACCGAAGGTACCGGGTCATACCCGTGACCGCCCCATGGGTGGCAGCGGCAGACGCGCCGGATCGACAGCCAGCCGCCGCGCAGCGCGCCGTGCCGTTCAATGGCTTCCAGCGCGTAAGCGGAACAACTCGGGTGATAGCGGCAGTTCGCACCGAGCATCGGGCTGATCAGCCAGCGGTAAATCCGTATCGGCAGCTGCAGCAGTGCTTTCATCATGCGGGCGGGATTGCCTGCCACAGGCGTGCGAGGCTCGCGAAGATCTGCGCGTTGCTGGCGCTTCTCGCCCCGCTCCTCGCGATGACAAAAATATCCACGGCTGGCAACTCCTGCCTCTGCAGTCGGAATGACTCGCGAATCAGGCGGCGTACGCGGTTGCGCGTGACGGCCGCGCCGACGGCGCGCACGCCTACGGCCATGCCGATCCGCGCGCCCCCGCGGCCATTTTCGATCCACTGGATCGAGAACAGTTCGTCGGCCCGCCGGTCGCGGCTCTTGCGCGCACGCTCGAATTCGGCGGCGGTGGAGAGCCGATGCTCGGCCCGCATTGCGCGCCCTGACGTAAGGTCACTCGTCAGCGGACTTCGGTGACCGCCAGGCGCTTGCGGCCCTTGGCGCGGCGGCGCTTCAGAACCTGGCGGCCTTTCTTGGTGGCCATCCGCGCACGGAACCCATGCGTGCGCTTGCGTTTGATCTTGCTGGGCTGGTAGGTACGCTTCATGGCGGCGGTCCCAAACCTTTGAAAAGTAAAGGCCTGCAGATGCGGGCAAAGGGCGGCAAGGTTACGGAGCGAAGCTTCCCCTGTCAACCAATCCGGGCTGTGGATAACTCTGGCGCGCTCCCGTGCCGCGGTTATAGACTCGGGCGCTCAAAAGGAGTCGCTCGTGCAGGGTCCGCTTTGGCACCGCTGTCTGCGTCAACTGGAAAACGAGGTGCCGGAGCAGCAGTTCAACACCTGGGTGCGCCCGCTCCAGGCCGTCGATCGCGATGGCAGCCTCGTGCTGCTGGCGCCCAACCGCTTCGTCGTGTCCTGGATCGAGCAGAATCTTTTTGCC
>JBATEA010000444.1:0-5463 GCA_049663745.1 Steroidobacteraceae bacterium
GCCTGTCGTTTGCGCGCACGACACGCAGCGATGTCGCCGCCAACGTGCTCCTGTACCTGCCGCTCGGCGCGAGCCTTGCATGGCTCCTGGCAACGCGCCTCGGGGGCCTGCTCGCCGTGGTCGCCGCGACCGCGATCGGCGCACTGCTTTCCTTCTCGATCGAACTCGCGCAGCTCTACGAAACGAGGCGCGTCACGAGTCTCACCGATTTCTGCTGCAACACGATCGGCACCGCCGCCGGCGCATTCATCGCGCTCGCGATCGCCACGACGCAGCGCCGGCTGCGCGCGTCGCCGCTGTCCGGCGTGCTGCGGCACCCCGTCGCCGCTGCAATCCTGCTCTCCTGGGCAGGTTACCGGCTCGCGCCATTCACGCCGGTGCTCGATCCGCACAAGTGGCTGGCCGCATTCGCGCCGTTCGCCGAGGGCGGCTGGTGGAGTGCGTCCGCAATCCTGCCGCATGCACTCGCCTGGCTGGTGCTGACCGTCGCCGCCGAACGGCTCGCCGCCGGGCGAGCGCGCCGCGTGGTGACGGTCACGATGCTCATCGTGCTCGCCGGCCGGATCCTGTTCACGGGCATGCTGCTCGAACCGGCGGAAATCGCGGGCATGGCGATCGCACTCACACTTGCCGGCCTCGTGTTGCGCCTGCCGGTCGAGCGCGCCGCCAGCCTGCTCGCGGCGGCGCTGATCGTGCTGATTGCGATCCAGGGGCTATCGCCCTTCGATTTCCAGCTGGCGCAGGACCGCTTCGCGCTGGTCCCATTCGGCGAATCGCTGACGCGCTACCGCGCGACCAACCTGCCGGACATGTTCCTGCGCTGCTACAGTTATGGCGCACTGGTGTGGCTGCTCGCCCGCAGCGGCCTCTCGGTACTCCCCGCCACGCTGCTGGGGGCCAGTGTCGTCTTCGCCGTCGAACTTCTGCAGACCTGGCTGCCCGGCCAGACGGCGGACATCACCGATCCGTTGCTCGCGATCGCGGCCGGCGGCCTGATCGCCGTGTTCGAGCGCGATGGAGGAGCCCGATGATGGCGGCCCTGCGGCCAGCCGGGAACATGACCCCGCCGGCATGGTCTATCGTTGTCAGCATGCGCCAGGTACTCGCCATCCTGTTGTTGTCCACTGCGGCATTGACCGCGCCGGCCGTCGCCGAAGAGACGGTTCCGCCGGCAACTCCTTCGACCGCGGCCCCGACAACGCCGGAACTCTCGACTCCGGAACCGTCGATCCCGGAACCCTCGACCGCGGAACCCACGACCGCGACCCCTCCGCCGCCGACACCGCCGCCCGCCGCGACTTCCGCACCTGACCGCAGCCTGACCGGCAGCGCGTTGCAGGCGCTCGACCAGCGCCTGGAGGCTTACGACCAGTTCCGCACGCTGTTCGAGGCCGCGCGATTCGACGAAGCCCTGCCGCTCGCGCAACGTGTCGTCGAATTGTCCGAGACCGCCGGCAATCGCGAAAAGGAATTGCCGATCGCGTACAACAACCTCGCGGCGACGCAGTACCAGCTGAGCGACTACGCGGCCGCGGAAACCAATTACAAAAAGTCGCTCGCGCTGCTCGAGGAGAACCAGGGGATGTCGTCGAGGCGGATGATCGTGCCGCTCGCGGGACTCGGCGCAGTCTACGCGGCGCTCGACCAGCACGAACTGGCCGTGAAGCAGTTCGACCGCGCGCTCGCTGTCAGCCGACGCTCAGAAGGCCTGTTCAACCTGGCGCAACTGCCCATGATCGACAAGGTCGCGGACAGCCGGTTCGCGCTCGGCGATTACGGCGGTGTCGAACGCGATTACTTCTATGCGCTGCGGATCGCCGAGCAGCACTACGGGTACGACGACGTACGCACGGCCCCCCCCGCGATGAAGCTCGCGTCCTTCTATGAATCGCTGAAGCAGTTCGCCGCGGCCCGCGGCCTCTACCTGCGCGCGCGAGACGTCAGCCTGAAGAACAATGCCGGCTACACGCCGATGGCGGTCAGGAGCCTGCTCGGCATCGGTCGCACACACCGGCTGCAGTTCACGATGCAACCGGAGACCATGGACAGCCAGCAACCGGCGCGCGACGAGGTCACCGGCGAGATCGTCGGCAGGGTCTACCGCGAATCGCGCGTGCCGCCACCGGCCGCGGACCGGGCCGGCCTCAAGGCCATCGAGCAGGCGCTGGTGCTGCTGCGCGCCGCGCCTGACGCGTCGCGGGCGCTGCTCGACGAAACGCTGACCGAACTGGGCGACTGGTACCAGGCGACGGCGCGCGCGAGCATTGCCGCGGACTTCTACGCCGAGGCTTCGACCATTTACGCAGCGGAAGTGGACACCGGAACGGGCAACCCGCTGTCGGCGCCGAGGATGATCTTCTACCGGCCACCGCTCGCGTCGACGCGCGGCATCGGCATCGTCACCGGTGAGGTCATCATTCACCAGACGACGTTCAGCTTCGATGTCAACGAGACCGGCGACACCCAGAATGTCGCCGTCGTGACCACGGACATGGCGGAAGGCCAGCTGGCGCAGTCACGCCGTGCCCTGGAGCGCGCGATCTACAGCCCGCGTTTCGAGGACGGCAAGCCGGTCGCGACGCAGGGCGTGCAGTTCACCAGCCGCTGGTACGAGCAGCGCAAGACCGAAACGCCCTCAACCAGCAGTTGAAGGGGGCGGCTCCACGACAGGCGGCGGTTCCCCGACGGGAGGCGGTGGTTCCTCAGCGGGAGGCGGCGGTTCCCCGGCGGGAGGCGGTGGTTCGGCGGCGGGTGGTTGCATTGTCGTGGCTGGCGCGGCCGGAGGCATCACTGTCGCAGCGGGCGCCACTGTCGCAGCGGGCGGCTCAATCAGGCCCCGCGGATTCTTCAGCAGCAGGCGCACCGACTCCTGGTCCGTGAACTCGACCGCGAACTTCGCGCCGGCATCACGCATGGCGCGCTGGGTCGCGATCTTCAGCGGCTCCTTGCTCGCGAGCGTCCGCGCCTTCTCGCGGCCGTAGCCCGTGAAGGTGAAGGCGTCCACCCGCGCGCCGCTGCCGTCGTACAGGGTCAGCAGGTAGCGGATGGTCACGATGAACGCCTCACCCGCAACGTCCTTCGGTGTCAGGAACGAGTATTCCTCGAAGCGCGGCTCCAGGACCATCACGAGCGGCGGCCTGATATCCGCAACCTTCGCCGGGTCCTCGATCTTGACGACATCCGAGAACATCGCGTTCAGCAGCCAGTCGATATTCTGTACGTGGGCGGGGCCCAGCGTGATTTCGTAGGCGATCTCGCTGCGCGTCTCCTTGTGCACGTACTCGCGGAATTCCTTCGAGTAATAAATGCCGACCCGGGCCGGCAGCTTGTCGATCAGCGGCGGCGGCAGCTGGGCCTGCGTGGCGAGCTTGGTCCCGGTGCAGCCGGCGAGGAGCGCGAGCGCGGCCGCCACGACGTGAATCGGCAGGATCCGTATGTTCATCAGTTGCTCCGTCGTAGCGGCTCGTTGTCGCTGTTCGACAAGCCGACGAACACGCCGCCATTCCTTGCGCACAGTATGCGCATCAGCGTCGCATAGCGCATGCTCGTGTGCTGCGGATACTGGTTCGGGATTGGGAATCCCAGCGCATGAATCCGCACCAGCCGTTCGCCCGTGCCGTCGGCGCGATTGATCCGGTCCACCGTGTCCACGACCTCCTGGATCGACGGACCCGTGAACTCGTCGCCGAATACGTAGAGGCTGATCTTGCGCTCGCGGGTCCAGAAGGTGCGAATCGCCGCGATGATGCCCTCGGAAGGGCTTGAATTCGAAAACGCCTGCCAGCCGCGGAACAGGTTCAGGATCACCTTGCGCCGCCCCGGGGAATCCGGGATCCACTTTCCGCGGTAGTCGGAGAACAGGTACCCGCCCTCGTCGTCCATCACCTGGATGCCCTTCAGCTTGGGGTAAATGTTCAGCACTTCCTCCAGCCTCTTCTCGGCATTCCGCCAGTTCTGCGATTGCATCGAGCCCGATGTGTCCACGATGAAGATCACCCATTCGCTGTCGATCGGCACGCCCGCGATCGGCTGGTCATAGACGCGGCGGCGCCCGGTCTTCTGGAGGTCCTGGGCCTCCTCGATCAGTGCGCGTCGCGCGTCGGCGAGCGACTCGGAAATCTTCTTCGTGGACTCTTCCTCGTAGATGCTGGCCTTGTGCTTGCCCTCGATCGCCGACAGGTCGCCGCGCAGCCGCGCGACGCGCAGTTGTTCCTCCGACAGCTGCTCGATGCGGCCGCGCAGTTCCCGTTCCAGCACGACCGACGTGCCGCGCAGTTCATAGAGCTCCTGTTGCATCTTCGCGATCTGCGCATCGAGGTCCGCCTTCGTCTGCTCCATCTGTATCGGCGCGCCGAATTCGCTCAGCACCAGCAGCAGGATGATCGCGCCGAAACCGCAGCAGATGCAGTCGAGGAACGACAGGCTGAAGATTTCCGTCTCGCGGCGTATCCGGCGCCTCATGGCCAGTCCTTCGCGGGACTCAGGAATCCACCGCCGGTCATGCGCGCCAGCCGCCAGAAGTAGATCGGCGCCGACGGATCGCCTTCCATCGGCAGCAGCACGACGTTGATCGGCGGCGGCGCCGGCGGCAGCGAGCGCACCGCCTCCTTCATCAGGTCCTCACGCTGCTCGGCCGACACGAGGGTGCGCATCAACGGCGGCTTGTCGCCCTGGGTCGGCAGGCCATCGGTGACCAGGATGACGTTGTCCGGCGCGGGCGACAGCCTGCCGATCACCGCGAAAGCGTTCTGCAGGCTGCTGCCGCCGGTCGGCGCAGTCTTGCGCAACGAACCGAGCGCGAGCTGGATCTGCCCCGCGTCGCCCGCGTTCAACCAGCGCCCTTCGCTGCCCTCGACCAGCGGCCGCGCGGCCGTGTCGAAGGCGTACGCCTGGAACTGCGTCGACTTCGGCAGCCGCGCCGCGACCCACTCGACCGTGTTGACCGCCTGCTGCCACTTTGCCGAGGCGATCCTGCGCGCCACCGGCATGTTGCGCATCCGGATGATGTTGACGACGGTCTCGTCGAGCATGCTCGCGGATGCGTCCACCAGCACGAGCACATGTTTGCCGGCGATCCGGAGCGTCACGAGCTGTTGCGGATCCTGGATCACGACGTCGCCTTCGCCTTTCTTCGGCGGGGCCATCTCCTTGAGGCGTCGCGTTCCTTCCTCCAGCGATTTCAGGTCCGCTTTCAGGCGTTCCAGGCTTTCGCGCCGCGCCAGCGTGTCGTGCTCGTAGCGTGCCAATTCCTCCTGCGTCAGTCGGATCTTATCGAGCACCTCGCGGGAGCGGCCGGCGGTCTTGACCTTTTCCTCGTCTGTCTCCGCCAGGGCGTTCCGAAGTTCGGCCAGGTGCGCATAACCTTCCAGCACTTCCTGTTCGAGCTTCCTCGATTCTGCGGAAAGGTCCGCGCTTTGCTTGATGCGGTTCAGCCCGGACTGCGCGCTGATGATCGTGTAGAAC
>JBATEA010000445.1:0-7425 GCA_049663745.1 Steroidobacteraceae bacterium
GCTCGCTCAGGAAATCTTTATTCGCTCGCCCGCGAGACCCCCGGCCCTGCACGCCGCGCTTCCTGCCGTCGGCCGGTGACCCGTCACGCACAGCAGGATCTCGAGAAACAGCGGGTTGCGGTGCAACGGTGCGGGTGGCCCGCAGGCGAGCGAATAAAGATTTCCTGAGCGAGCTGCGGGCCACCCGACCGGAGCGCCGCAACTTACGGTGAAAGCGCGAGGTCCTTGCTGTACGTAACGTTCATTACGTTGGAGTACCAGCCAGTAACCCGGGGAGACACGAGGTGCTTGGAAACGTAGAAGTACAACGGAATGAGCGGAACATCGTCGAGAAGCTGTCGCTCAGCCGCCGAAAGGTACTGCACGCGCTCGTCACCGCTCGAGCGCGATGCATCCGCGAGCGCCTGATCGTAGGCGACGTTTCGGTAGCGCGGCAGGTTGATGCCGAAACCGCCCTTCAGGACCTGGAGGAAAGAATACGCGTCGTTGTAATCGCCGATCCAGCTGCCGCGGAACAGGACGGTCTCGCGCGCATCGATCGCCTGCTTCAAGACGCGGAAATCCTCGGAGCGAAAGCTCGCCTCGACACCCAGCGCCTCCTTCCACATCGCGGTCACGGCGAGGGCGATCCGGTCGTGCACGGGGCTCTTGCTGGTGCGGAGCTCGACGACGAGCGGCCGCTCCCTCGAGTAACCGGCCTCGGCATAAAGCCTTCGCGCTTCGGCGAGACGGGCTTCCTTCGAAAGACCGGACCACGCAAATGTCGGCGGCTCGTAGCCCGCAATGCCGGGTGGCACCCAGCTGTACGCCGGCCGCTCGCCATCGCCCAGGACCTGTGTCGTCAGGATCTCGCGATCGATTGCCATCGAAAGCGCGCGGCGCAAGGCCTGCGCGCCGCGAAACGGCGGCAGGTCGAGCGCGAAGCCGTAGTAATAGACGCCGACGTGAGGCGCGACGTGGACTTGTCCGGGCAATTCCTTCTCGAGCCGCCGAAGCTCGCCCGGCGGCACGGTGTAGGTCAGGTCCAGGTCCCCCGCCCTGAACCGGGTCAGCTCCGTCGTCGGATCAGCCACGTGAACGTAGCGCACCGACGCCAGCCGGGTTGCCGCGTCGTTCCAGTAATGGCGGTTCCTAACCGCGACGATGTGCGAGACGATTTGCCAGTCCGTCGGCACGAAAGCGCCATTGGTCACGGCAAAGCCAGGCCGCGCGAAGTCCTGTCCCCGCGCGGCCAGCGTCCGGCGGTTGATCGGGAAGGTGCTCGGATGTGACAGCATTGCCAGGAAATAGGACGACGGTTCTGCGAGCTGCACGATGAACGTCGTGTCGTCCGGCGCGGAAACGCCCAGTGTCTCCGGCGGCTTGCGCCCCGCGACGATATCGGTCGCGTTGACGACTGGCTCCAGCATCAAGGCGTACTGCGATGCCGTCTTCGGGTTGACGAGCCGCCGGAACGCGAAGGCGAAGTCCTCCGCGACCACGGGGTCGCCATTCGACCAGCGCGCATTCTTTCGCAGCCTGAACGTGTAGCTGCGGCCATCCTCGCTGATGGACCAGGACTCTGCCGCGCCCGGAATCGTGCTGCCGTCCGGCGCCATCGAAACGAGGCCTTCGTAGCAATCGCGCAGGATGGTCATCGCCGCTTCCATGCGCGCGAGCTGCGGATCGATCGAATCGGGCTCCGGGCCGTTGCCACGCCGCAGTTCCTGCGAAGCGGCGGCCGGCGGCAGGAATTCGCGTTGCGTAAAATACCAGGCGGCCCAGGTGCCTGCCGCGATCAGTACCACGACCGCGACGGCAAGGCGCAGCTTCATGCGGCCTGCGCGCGTTTCTTGAGATGGACGAGCAGGATCGAGATGGTCGCGGTCGTGATGCCGGGCAGCCGCGAAGCCTGGCCGACGGTCTGTGGCCGCGATTCGGCGAGCCGCTCCCGCGCCTCGTTCGACAGCCCCGCCACCGAAGCGTAATCGATGGCATCCGGCAGGCGCGTCTGTTCGTGGCGCAGCTGTCGCTCGATCTCGGCCTGCTGCCGTTCGATGTAGCCGGAGTACTTCGCGCGCACCTCGACTTGCAGCGCGACCTGCGGCGCAAGGCGCTCATCCTTCTCCGGCACGGCCGCGCCGATCGCAGCGAGTGAAGTCAGCGCCGCGTAATCCACGTCGGGCCGGCGCAGCAGTTCAAAAGCGCGTTGTTCGCGTGGCAACGGTGCGCCGAGGATTTGCGCGACCTCGTCGCCGCCCGGCGTGCCGGGTCGCAGGATCAGGCTTGCGAGCCTATCGATCTCGGTTTCCGTCGCAGCGCGCTTGCGGCAAAAGAAACTCCAGCGCGAGTCATCCACGAGCCCGAGCTCGAGCGCGATGGGCGTCAGGCGGTAATCGGCGTTGTCCTCGCGTAGCAGCAAACGGTGCTCCGCGCGGCTGGTGAACATCCGGTAGGGCTCGATCGCACCCCGCGTGATCAGGTCGTCCACCAGCACGCCAAGGTAGGCCTGGTCACGGCGCGGCCACCAGGGCTCGCGCCCGGAAACTGCGAGCGCGGCGTTGATGCCGGCGAGCAGGCCCTGGGCCGCCGCTTCCTCGTAACCGGTCGTGCCATTGATCTGGCCGGCGAAATAGAGCCCGGCGAGCGGCTTCGTTTCCAGGCTGTATTTCAGGCCGCGCGGATCGAAGTAGTCATACTCGATCGCGTAACCGGGCCGCGTCAGCACCGCCCGCTCGAAGCCGCGGATGCTCCGCACGAATGCCTCCTGCACGTCGAGCGGCAGGCTGGTCGAGATGCCATTCGGATAGACGATGTCGGTGTCGAGCCCTTCCGGCTCGACAAAGACCTGGTGCGAAGCCTTGTCGGCGAAGCGCACGACCTTGTCCTCGACCGAGGGGCAGTAGCGCGGGCCGATGCCCTCGATGACGCCCGTGAACATCGGCGAACGGTCGGTCGCTCCGCGGATGATCTCGTGCGTGCGTTCATTGGTCGCGGTGATGTGACAGGCGACCTGGCGCGGGTGATCCTCGCGCCGGCCCAGGAAGGAGAATACGGGGCGCGGTTCGTCGCCCGGCTGCAGGCGCATGACCGTGTAGTCGAGCGTGCGGCCGTCGATGCGCGGCGGCGTGCCGGTCTTCAGGCGGCCGACCTTGAGCGGTTGCTCGCGCAGACGCGCCGCGAGACGGTTGGACGGCGGGTCCCCGGCGCGCCCGCCCTCGTGGCTCTCGAGACCGACGTGCATGCGCCCGCCGAGGAATGTACCGACCGTCAGCACGACCGCGCCGGCCTTGAGCGTGAGACCGGTTGCGGTCACGACGCCGGTCACGTGCTCGGCAGTCACGCAGAGGTCCGCGATTTCCGCCTCGAGCAGTTCGAGTCCGGCCTCTGCATCGAGCAATCCGCGGATCGCACGTTTATATAATGTGCGGTCCGCCTGCGCCCGAGTCGCACGAACCGCCGGGCCCTTGCTGGCATTCAGGGTGCGGAACTGGATGCCGGCACGGTCGGCCGCCTGCGCCATCGCGCCGCCCATCGCGTCGATCTCGCGGACCAGGTGTCCCTTGCCGATCCCGCCGATCGCCGGGTTGCAGCTCATCTGGCCGATGGTCGCCAGGCTCTGGGTCACGAGCAGCGTGCGCGCGCCCATCCGGGCGGCCGCAAGGGCCGCCTCGGTGCCTGCGTGGCCGCCGCCGATGACGATGACGTCGAATGATTCCATGCCGCCAGTGTCCGGGATCCGGGGACGCCATGCTACCGTGACAGGCCATGGCTGGCATGCGCTCAGTATTGGCGGCGGCGCTCGTGTTGATGGCCTCGCCCGCGTCTGCCGAAAGACTGGAGCTCACACCCTGCCGCATCAGCGATATGCGCGGCCTTTCCTCGATTGCGGCGCGCTGCGGAAAGTTTGAAGTCCCGGAGAATCCGGATGCACCGGATGGCAGGCGCATCGAACTTGCCATCGCCGTCGTGCCCGCCATCGCGACCCGCGCCAGGCCCGATCCGCTCTTCCTGCTGGCCGGCGGCCCCGGCCAGGGCGCGATCGAGGCATTCGTCCCGGTTCTCGATGCCTTCGCCGGCATCCACCACGAACGCGACCTCGTCATGGTGGACCAGCGCGGCACCGGCGGCTCCAATCGCCTCGATTGCGACATGCCGGACGACGCTGTCGAGTCGGACGACATTGCGCCCGCGGAACTGAAGCGGCTCGCGAAGGAATGCCTGGCAAAGCTGCCGGGACGACCGGAGTTCTACACCACCAGCATCGCCGTGCGCGATCTCGACGCCGTGCGTGCGGCGCTCGGTTACCAACGCATCAACCTGTTCGGCGCTTCCTACGGCACGCGCGTTGCCCAGCATTACGCGCGCCGCTATCCGGAGCGCACGCGTACGATCACGATCGACTCGATCGTGCCGCCAACCAGAACGCTCGGGCCACTGATTGCCATTGAAGCACAGGAAGCCCTCGACCGCGTTTTCCGGCGTTGTGAAATTGATCCGCAATGCAATGAGCGCTTCCCGGGGCTCGCCGGGCAGTTCGCCCGTGTCGATGAGCGTCTGCGGCGCGGACCTGTCGCCGTCTCGTTGCCGGATCCGGTGACCGGGAAGATCGGGCCCATCGAAGTGACCCGCAGTCACCTCGTCACGATGACGCGCATGCTTTCCTACTCGGCGAGGACCGCGTCGCTGCTGCCGCTCCTGATTCACGAGGCCGCGACGCGTGGCAATTACGCGCCGCTAGCTGCGCAGGCGATGATGGCGGACGAAGACCTGGAACGCATGATTGCGATGGGGATGCACAATTCGGTCGTCTGCAGCGAGGATGCGCCGGGCTTCGAGGGTGCGGTCGATCGTTCCGCGCTCGAGAAAACCTACATCGGGCCGGTCATGTACGACGGCATGATGGCGCTCTGTGAGGTGTGGCCGCGCGGCGCGGTGGATCCGGACTTTCACGAGCCGCTGCACTCGAAAACTCCGGCTCTGCTGTTGTCCGGCGAGTTCGACCCCGCCACTCCGCCGGATTACGGCGCGGCGGCGGCCGCGGGTTTCGAGCAGCACCTCCACATCGTGATACCGGGCCAGGGCCATGGCCAGACAGGGCTGCCCTGTGTGCAGCGGCTGATGCACGACTTCGTCGAGACTGCCAGCGTCCAAAATCTCGACACTGCCTGCGTCGGGAACATCCGGCCCGCACCGTTCTTCCTGAGCTTCAGCGGGAGCGCGCCGTGATCCGCGTCGAGGGGCTCAGCCGCAGTTTCGGCGCGATCCGGGCCATCGACAGCGTCGGTTTCGAGGCAAGGAACGGGCGCATCACCGGCCTGCTGGGGCCGAATGGCGCCGGCAAGTCCACGACGCTGCGCGTTCTCTACACGGTCCTGCGGCCGGATGCGGGCACGGCCAGCGTAGACGGCATCGATGTGACCCGCGACCCGCTCGCAGCCCGGCGTGCGATCGGCGTGCTGCCACATTCCGCCGGCATCTACCCGCAGCTGACGGCGCGCGAGAACATCGCCTACTTCGGCGCGCTGCACGGGCTCGCCGGATCCGCGCTGGCGCGGCGCGTGGACGAATTGATCGCGGAACTAGATATCCTCGATTGCGCCGAACGCCGCGCCAAGGGCTTCTCGCAGGGGCAGCGCATCAAGGTGGCGCTGGCCCGCGCGCTGGTGCACCAGCCGCAGAATCTTCTGCTGGACGAGCCGAGCAACGGGCTCGACGTCATGGCGACCCGCGCGCTGCGCGCACTGATACTTGCGCTCCGCGCCGCCGGCCACTGCGTGCTGTTTTCGAGCCATGTGATGCAGGAGGTCACCGCGCTCTGCGACGACATCGTCATCATCGACCACGGCCGCGTGGTTGCCGCCGGCACGCCCGGTCAACTGCTCGCGCAGTTCGGCGCCACGAGCCTGGAGGACGCCTTCGTCGCGGCGATCGGCGACGCGCGGGGGCTCGAATGAAGCCGGTTGCCGTCATCGTGATGCTGAAGGAACTGCGCGAAAGCCTGCGCGACCGTCGCACGTTGCTGACGAGTCTGGTGCTCGGCCCGATATTCGCGCCGCTTTTCTTCATCCTGGTCCTGAAGCTGTCGCTAGCGCGCTCGGTCGCGACCCAGGACGAGGAGACGCCGGTCACGATTGCAAATGCCGCGGCTGCGCCGAATCTCGTGCAGCAGCTGCGCGAGAATGGCCTCGCGGTCACCCTCAAGGATGGATCGGAGCAGGACATCCGCGAGTGGATCGCGGACACCGATGGCCTCGTCGTGCTGCGGATTCCCGCGAATTTCGGCGAGCGTTTCACCGCCGGGCAACCTGCGGCCGTCGTGATCTATTCCGATGGCGCGAACTCGCGCGCCGAGCGCCGATCGGCGCGCGTGTACCGGGCTGTAGCGGGCTATTCGGCGCTGATCTCGGCGCTGCGCCTGCAGGCCCGCGGTGTTTCGCCGACGGTGCTCCGCGCCATCGTCGTGGACAGCGTGGACGTCTCGACGCCCTCCGCGCGCGCGACGCTGCTGCTTGGCATGCTGAGTTACGTGATCCTGCTGGTCACGCTGCTGGGCGGGCTTTACCTCGCGATCGATGCGACCGCGGGCGAGCGCGAGCGCGGTTCGCTCGAGGCGCTGCTCACGGTGCCGGCCGCCCGCGAACAGCTGATCTACGGCAAGGTCGCGGCCGCTGCGATCATGATGGTGCTGGCGCTCACGCTCGTCACCGCGTCGATCGCGGTGGCACTGCGTTTCGTGCCGCTGGAGACCTTCGGCATGACGGCCAATTTCGGTGCGGGCGTTGCACTGCGCGTCTTCCTGGTGACGCTGCCTTTCGCATTGATCGGCGCGGGACTGCTGACGGTCGTCGCGTCGTTCACGCGCAGCTACAAGGAGGCACAGTCGTGGCTCGGCGTCATCATGCTGGTGCCGACCGTGCCGATCGCCATCGCGAGCGTCCTCGCCGTGCAGCCTTCGGCGTCGTTGATGCTGGTACCGAGCCTGTCGCAGCACCTGGTCATCCAGGGGCTGATGCGCGGCGAGCCGCTGTCCGCGGCCTGGGTGCTGCTGTCGGTCGCGAGCAGCCTGCTGCTCGGCGGACTGCTCGGCTGGCTGGCCGGGCGGCTGTATCGACGCGAAGCCATCCTCGGCTGATAATCCGGAACCCAGGCCGGGCCCGTCGCGTCCAACTTCGCATGAATCGCCTGCAAACAGCGTCCATCGCCGCGCTCGCCCTGCTCGCGCCGCTAGCCACGGCGCAGATCGAGACCGAGCCGATGAAGGGAATCGGCAACGAGTGGGTCAAGAAACTGGAGCTGCGCGGCCGCAGCGACTGGGAATGGCTCGAGACCTATCCCGAGCAGGTTTATTTCGCGACGCGCGTGGAGGCCGAGCGCAACGGCGACATCGTTACGATGTGGATGCGCACCGAGTACAAGAATCCGCAGAGCCCCAGCGCGCACAAG
>JBATEA010000446.1:0-2886 GCA_049663745.1 Steroidobacteraceae bacterium
GTGTATATCACCACATGACCCACCGCAATGCCCTTCAGGGAGGGGTAAAGCGACATCTCATGGGCCGCTAAAAGCGAAAACGAGCCGCCGCAGTCGCGTTGCGAAGCGGCTCAATGCCGGTTTCAAAGAGGACCTCGCTGAGCCAGGCGTCGACCGCCGTCCGGGTGACGAGCCGCGCTTCCATGACTGGCGGCGAGCCGACCACGACGAACAGGCGCCCGCCGACCGCAAGTGCGCGCTCGAAGCGCGGATCGTAGACCGGCAGGGAGCCGGTCACCGCGATTGCCTGGTACTGCGGGTCGAAGGCGCTATTCATGGCATCGGCGCAACTGACACGGATACGCGTGATGCCCTGCCGTTCGAGCGCGCGAGTCGCGCCCTCGGCGAGATCAGCGTGGATCTCGATGCTCTCGACGTCGCCACTCAGGAATTCAAGGCAGGCGGCGAAGAATCCGGTGCCGGTACCGATCTCCAGCACGCGCTCCCCGCGCTCCGGCCCGAGGGCCTGCAGGATGCGGCCCTCGATCTTGGGCGGCAGCATGAATTCGCCGTGCCCGATCGGGATGGCCGTGTCGGCGAAAGCGACGCCCTGATAGCCTTCCGGGACGAAATGCTCGCGGGGCACGGTTGCGAGCGCTTCCAGGACGCGCGGATCCAGCACTTCCCAGGTGCGGACCTGCTGCTCGATCATCTGCCGCCGGGCGGCCTCGATTTTCCCGGTCATTCTGCTCCCGGCTTGGCTTGCAAGCGTGAAACCCCGAACCATTATGGTGAATCGCGCGGGGCGTTAGTACAAGCGTGAGATATGCTGCGGAAGACCGCGTACGAGAACATATTCGACGGTTTCGCAGCGACCCAGCCTGCGCCAAAACCGAAGGGGATGACAGGCCGAATGACGGTCCCGGTGATCGCTGGTGCCGGATTCGCGATTGTTGCCGCCGTGCTCGCCGTTGTCGTCCTTATGCAGCGGCGTGCACTGCGCCGGCTCGTGGACGAGGCCGAAACACAACACCAGACCGCCCATGGAGGGGGTATCGCGGGTGCCGACGTCGCGCGCGCGATGCTGGCCGGCATGCGGGAATCCGCAATCCTGCATGGGGACCGGATCGAGGCGGTCAACGAGGCTTTCGCAACGCTCGCGGGCATCCCGGTCGCGGACATGATCGGACGCAATCTGGCGGATCTCGTCGCGCCTTCCTACGCGGATCTCGTGAATGTCGCCGTGAAGCGTGTGATGTCCGGCGAATCCGGCCCCGTGATGACCGAAATCGAGATGTCCGACAGTCACGGCCAGGTGACGCGGCTGGAACTCGCTGGCACGGCACTCGACTCCGGCGGACGCAGGATCGTGCTGTTCACCGCGACGGAAATGCTGCCGCACCATGAAGCGCCGGTGCAGTCGCTGCTGCCGGGTCGCGCCCAGCTTGCGCTCGATTCGCTGGGCGAAGGCCTGATGACGACTGATGCGCAGGGCCGGGTCGACTACATGAACAAGTCCGCCGAGACACTGACCGGCGTCCGCCGCGAAGACGCGCTCGGCCAGCCATTCAGCACGCTCGCGGGATTCGTCGACGAGCACGATCGCCGGCCGCTGCCGGATCCGGTCCAGCAGTGCCTGGGTTCCGGCAGCCGTGCCACCCTCGGCCGACGGGCGCTGATGATCGCCCGCGCGACCGGCCACGAGCTCGGCATCGAGGCCTCGGCCTCGCCGATCCGCGGCGCGGAAGGGGAGATTGCCGGCGCGGCCGTCATGCTGCACGACGTCAGCGAGCTGCGCGGCCTGACGCAGCAGATGTCCTATCAGGCAAGCCATGACGCGCTGACCGGGCTCGTCAATCGCCGCGAGTTCGAGCGCCGTCTCGGCGAGGCCCTCGAAGTTGCGCGCGCGGGCCGCCAGGGCCATGTGATGTGTTTCCTCGACCTCGACCGCTTCAAGGCGGTCAATGACACCAGCGGCCACCTCGCGGGCGACAACATGCTGCGCGAGGTCGCGGCGCTGATCCGCGAGGCGGTGCGCGACTCGGACACTGTGTCACGGCTCGGCGGCGACGAGTTCGGCGTGCTGCTGGCCGGTTGCCCGCTCTCCAAGGCGCGCCAGATCGCCGACGACATCTGGCGCGCGATCGGCGAATACCGCTTCATCTGGAAGGACCGGATTTTCAGCGTCGGGGTCAGCATCGGCCTGGTCGAGGTCACCGGCGAGAGCTTTTCGCTGGAGGAAATCATGAATGCGGCCGACTCGGCCTGCTATGTGGCGAAGCGCCAGACCGGCAGCCATGTCCACGTTTATTCGTCGCACGACGAAGCCGTCGCACGCAGCCGCGGCGAGATCCACTGGCTGCAGAGGCTGCAGGCCGCGCTGCGCGACGGATTCTTCGAGCTCTACCTGCAACCGATCGAGCCAACCCGTCCGGGCTCGACCGGCGGGCCGGCGATGGAGGTATTCGTCCGCCTGCACGACGACGGCCAGGCCATCCTGCCGGCGGAATTCTTCCCGGCGGCGGAACGCTATCGACTGATGGGCCTGATCGATCGCTGGGTGATCGGGGCATCGTTTGCGGCACTGGCGGCGGGCGCCATCCGCCTGCCTCCCGGGCGCAGCCTGGCGATCAACGTGTCCGGGCAGACGCTGGCCGACTCGACATTCCTGGAATTCGTCGTCGAGGAACTGGACCGCAGCGGCGTCGCGCCGCAGCAGATCTGCTTCGAGGTCTCGGAGACATCGGTGATCGGCAACCTGGAACAGTCGCGGCGCTTCATCGACGTGCTGCACGGCATGGGTTGCCGGTTCGCGCTGGATGACTTCGGAACGGACCTCGGCGGCTTCTCCAACCTGAAGCAGCTGCCGATGGATTACCTGAAGATCGACGGTTCGTTCATGCGCGA
>JBATEA010000447.1:0-1818 GCA_049663745.1 Steroidobacteraceae bacterium
GACCAAGGGATTCAAGGGTGGCACGCTTACCTGCCACTGTGCCAGCGCACCGGTCACCGTGAAGCTCGCGAGCGACGTGGCATTCAATCACGCCTGTGGTTGCAGCAAGTGCTGGAAGCCGAAGGGCGCAACTTTCTCGGTCGTCGCGGTCGTCGGGCGCGACAAGCTCTCCGTGACGGCCAACGGCGACAAGCTCAAGGTGGTTGACGCAAGCGCAGCGATCCAGCGCCATGCCTGCACCGGCTGCGGGGTGCACATGTTCGGCCGCATCGAGAACAAGAATCACCCGTTCCATGGCTTCGACTTCGTGCACGTGGAGCTCTCCAGGGACAAGGGCTGGGCGGCGCCGGAATTCGCCGCATTCGTGTCGTCCATCATCGAATCGGGCAGCGTCAGTCCCGGCGAGATGGCCGGCGTGCGAGCGCGCCTCAAGGAACTGAAGCTGGAGCCCTACGACTGCCTGTCGCCGGCATTGATGGACCTGATCGCGACTCACGCTGCCAAGGCGAAAGGCGTCCTGAAGGCCTAGCGGGTGTCCGCGACACGCGCTACGGCGTTCGACGAGAGCAACACGATCAGCCGGCACGCTGCCTTCGGCGGCGCCGTCAGCTTCCACAGCCACGACGCTGCCGAGACCGCCTGCGCGATGCGCTTTTCCGTCTTCCTGCCGCCGCAGGCGGCTGGCGGCAGGGTGCCCGTGCTCTATTACCTGGCGGGCCTGACCTGCACTGAAGAGACATTCATGATCAAGGCGGGCGCCCAGCGCGTCGCGGCCGAGCTGGGACTTGCGATTGTGGCGCCGGACACGAGCCCACGCGGCGTGCCGCTGCCCGGGGACCGCGAGAACTGGGATTTCGGCGTGGCCGCGGGTTTCTACGTCGACGCCACGGTCGAACCCTGGGCGCGGCACTACCGGATGTATTCCTACGTCACTCGTGAGCTGCCGGCGCTGATCATCGCGCATTTTCCGGTGGATGCGGATCGCCAGGGAATCTTCGGGCATTCGATGGGCGGCCACGGGGCGCTGACCATCGCGCTGAAGAACCCGGATCGCTATCGCTCGGTTTCAGCATTCGCGCCCGTTTCGGCGCCGATGCAATGTCCCTGGGGGCAGAAGGCGTTCACGGGATATCTCGGCCCGAACCGGGAACGCTGGCGCGACCACGACGCCAGCGAGCTCGCGCGCGGCATGCACTCCGTTGCGGGCCGGCCGCCGTTACTGGTGGACCAGGGACTGTCGGATCCCTTCCTCGAGAGCCAGCTGTTGCCCGAGCAACTGGAGCAGGCCTGCGCCGCGAGCGGCTATCCATTGACGCTCCGGCGCCACGCTGGCTACGACCACGGCTACTACTTCATCTCGACATTCATCGAGGATCACCTGCGGCACCACGCGCGGTCGTTGCTGGCCTGACGGGCGCTTCAGGTCTCGCGCGGCTCCACACCGGGCGCAAACCGCCGGTGGTGCTCGTCGACAAGTGCCGCCGCCACTTCGGACATTGGTCGGTAACGCTCGACGAATTCGGCGGGCATGCGCTTGGGCCGGCCGCTGTCTAGATCGACGCAAACGTAGTGGATCAGGCCGCGCAGCAGGATCCGTTCGTCGGCCGGGCGGCGGATCTGGAAGCGGCGGTCCACGCGCAGGCGCGCGTCCTCGAACACGAGCCAGGTGCCGACCTCAAGCGCGTCGCCGGCAAAGGCAGGCGCGAGGTAGTGCAGCTGGCTGCGCCAGACGACCATGCCGCGTCGCGTCGTGACGCAATGAGCCGCTGTTACGCCGAGCGCGGAGGAATGCGCCCAGGCCGTTTCATCGAGCCAGCG
>JBATEA010000448.1:0-1650 GCA_049663745.1 Steroidobacteraceae bacterium
AGCGCTGGGACACCTCGCGGTTGGCCTGGTCCACGGCATTGGCGAGCTCGTGCGAGTCGATCTCGGAGACGACGTCGAAGGAAGGCATGCTAGCCCGGCTCCTTCAGCAAACCATCGACGAAGGCCGTGAGCTCGCGATTCTGCTCTCCATAATGGGCGCCGGTCGCAGGGCCGCTGAATCCCGCGTGCGTGAGGCGGATCGTTCCCCTTCGATCGATGACGAACAGCGTCGGGTAGGCGGCGAAGACCTTGATTTGCGGCAGCTGCTTCAGCACGCCGTCGTCGCTCGTCGTGCCGGCGATCAGCACCGGATAATCGATCGAGAACATCTTTGCGAATGAGCGCGCGGCGGCGGAGGCGCTTGCGAAGTCCGGCGTGTACTCGAACATCAGCTGGATGACCTCGAGTCCCCGGGCACGGCGGCTTGCGAGCAATTGGCGCAGAAACACCGCTTCGTCATGGCAGTTCGGGCACCAGCTGCCGCCGATCGTGATCAGCACGACCTTGCCCTGGAAGCGGCCGCCCGGAAACGTGACCGGATTGCCGTCCAGGTCGGGGAACGTGAATGCGAGGCGCTTGACGCCGGGCTTGAGAACCGTCATCCGCGTCTGATCTTCGAGCTTCGCGCCGGCATCGCGCCGGCCGGACCAGGTCTCGTGAGAACCACCGCCGGAATGGAAATCCCCTGACAGGGTGCCGTCGGATCGCAGCCGGCCCAGATAAAGATAGGCGCTGCCGCCATCGAAGCGCGACAGGAAGAGGGTATCACCGCGTGCTTCGCCCGCGATGTAGCGATCGTCGCCGCTCGCGCGCAACACGGTGCCCGTGACTTCATGTCCTTTCTGGGTCAGCTCGGCGATCGCGGCGCTCTCGCGGCCCTGTTCGTCGCGGAATGTCAGTGCCCAGCGGCCGGAGAAATCCTGCGTTTCGGCTTCAGGCTTCGGGAAGAAGCGCCAGTCCTGGCCCGGCATCGCCACCACGCGCACGCTCTTGATCACGCCGCGCGGGCGCAGGAATTCGACCGTGCCCTCGAATCGCGCATCGACGAAGCGCGCGTCGAGCCGGTGCGGATAGCCCGGCATCTGCATCGTCAGATGATTGCCATCGAGGTGCACGTCCGGCACGCGCACGCGTTCGGGCCCGTTGATCAGCCAGGCGACGAGGACGCCGTTCTCCCGGGTGAGTTCGAGACCGAAGGGGAGGTCGCCGCCCGCGACCGACAGCACGGCGCGGTACTGGCCGAGCGGCGCGTCGCCGGCCATCGCGGATTCGCTGCCGCGCCCGCAGGCCGCGAGGCCGGCCGTCACGAGCGGAATCGCGATCCATGCGAGCCATTGTCGCGGGACGTGGAACGCGCCCAGTTTCTGGAAATCGCTCATCGGATTCTCCAGGCCGATTATACGCACGCAGGAACCGTGCTAACTTGGCGACCGGCGCCGGGCGGCTGGACGGGGAGCGGGGCGAAATGCGCAGGTTCGTGACGATTCTTCTGGCAGTCATCGGCGGCCTCGGCGCAATCGCGGCGAGCGCCCGCAGCGAGACTCCGGATCCGAACGCCGCGGCGAACGCCTTCTTCGAACGCGCCTTCCAGGAACGGCTGGCGCTGGATCCGCTGCTCGCTACCTCGCTCGGCCTGCGGCTGCGCTACGG
>JBATEA010000449.1:0-3956 GCA_049663745.1 Steroidobacteraceae bacterium
GCTCGCGGGCGGCCGCGCGCGCGGCGAGTCCGCCGCTCATTCCGATGCGCCGATGGATGCGCCATCCATCGATTGCCAGGCCGCTTTCCGCGAATGCCCGCTGCCAGGCGAACACGTGCGCATAAACCGTGTCAATCAACGTGCCGTCCAGGTCGAAGATCAGCGCTTGCATGACTCCCAGTGTATCCCCGCCGTAGATTTCAGCGGCGGCCTCAACCCGTCGCGGAGCCGCGCCTGGGCCGACGGACGACCCGCAGCTTGCCGCTGTTTCCGCCTCCGCAGAAAAACCGATCGACGCCATCGGACTCGAGCCCTGAAACGCCCACTCCGGGTGGCATTTCGAGCCTTTCCAGGACCTCTCCCGTTCTAGGATCGATTCGCCTCAAATCGCTCTCTTCGCCCTCCCAGGTGCCGTGCCAGAGTTCTCCGTCGACCCAGGTGACGCCGGTAACGAAGCTGTTGGACTCGATCGTGCGGAGAATGGCACCGGTCTGGGGATCGACCTGATGGATCATCCGGTCCCGATAGTGCCCCACCCAGAGCGTCCCTTCGGCCCAGGTGAGGCCCGAGTCGCCGCCGCGGCCGGGCGCCGGGATGGTAGCGAGCACACGGCCGGTCTCGGGATCGATCTTCTGGATGCGATCCGCAGCGAGCTGAAACAGATGCTGGCCGTCGAAGGCGGTTCCTGCATCCGCGGCGACATTAATCGTGCGCAGTGCTTTCCCGTTGGCGGGATCGATGGCGTTCAACCCGTTTCCGGAAGCAAACCAGACTTGCTTGCCGTCATAGGTGACGCCAGCCACCTTGTCGGCACCCGGAAACGGTCCAAATTCACGGACGATTTCGGCAGCTGTTGTACTCATGATTCCATCCTAGTCAATCGGCAGCGGCGCGGGGAGTAACAAGGTCGTCGTGATTCCCGGCAGCGGCGGAGTCATCCAGCGACGGGCCCGCCCGCGACCGAAGGACTGCACTTTGCCAACTAACGCTAGCGAATCGAGCGCTCGCTGGACGGTGCGTGGACTCGTTGCCAGTGCCAGCGCAAGGGCCGAGCTCGACCACGATTCACCGTCGGCGAGGAATGCGAGCACTGCCGCGTGCTTTTCTTCGACGGGCCGGGCCAGCACGACGACCTCGCGTGCGCGGCGCGGCACGAGCGCAAAGCCCCGCTTCGTGGCCCTCACGGCGGCAAGGTTCCGCAGCACCGCGCGAAGCCGTCCGACCTCGACGCGCAACCGCGCGCGAAGCGATTCATCGGCGCGCTTCAATCCGAATGCGCGCGCGACGAGCGTATCCCTCGGTACATCTCCCGGCCACGCTTCGCCGAGCGTCCGTGCGAGCGCAAACAACACCGGGCGCCGGGCGAACGAGACGACCGTGCCTTCGGCACGCACGACATGACGGCAGGCGTCGACGACGAGCGCTTTCGACGCCAGCAGCGCTTCAACGTCCTCGAGCAGGAGTGGCCGCTCTTTGTCGCGCGCAATCAGGCGTGCTGCGGGGGTGTTCAGGACACGCAATGCGCTTTCGACTTCCGCCGTGAGCGCAGGGATGCCGGCCTGGCGCGCGGCGCGTTCGGCCCGGGCGAGCGCGGCGCGCGCAGTCTTGGTCCGGATGCGGCGCATTGCGATCCCTGCGACCACCAGTTCGTGGGCGGTCCTCAACGCGGGAGGCAAGGGCGCGGGGTCGAGCATGGTAAGTGTGCGCTCGGCTTCATCGAGGCGCCCGATCAGGAGGAGGCGCCGGACTTCGAGATACCGCGCATGCGCCGCGTTCACCTTATCGCCGTGCGCTTCGAGTGTCGCCCGTGCCGTGTCGAGAGCTTTCGTTGGCCAGGCCAGGTCGCGCGCGGCGAGCGCGATATCGGCTTCGGCGACGACGCACCGCGCGCGGGCCAAGGCCTCGTTCGGACCGAAGGCACGCGCGGCGCTTCGCAGCAGCGCCTTCGCCCGGACGAGATCGCCGAGTTGCGCCATCGCGATGCCGCGAAGCGCGAGCGCCGGTGCGTCATTGCGGAGCGCCACCAGCTTCAATGCGCCGAGGTGATCGCCTGCTGCGAGCGCACGCGCTGCCGCAGTGATCAGCGAGTCCATCGGAATCCCGTCACACTTGTCACTCCCGTCGTCCGGAACTCCGACGCTAATCTATTATCTCAGGACCAACGAACATCGGAGATACGAGCATGACGAAGCACAAGACCGGGACAAGGAAGGAGTGGCTCGCCGCAAGGCTCGAGTTGCTCGAGGCGGAGAAGGATCTCACTCGGCGCAGCGACGAGCTGGCGCAGCGGCGGCAGGAACTGCCATGGGTCCGGATCGACAAGGCATATAAATTCGAGACGGACGCAGGAAGCGCCTCTTTGGCTGACCTTTTCCGGGGGCGCTCGCAGCTCCTGGTTTACCACTTCATGCTGGGGCCCGACTGCAAGGCGGGCTGCCCGTCCTGCTCGGCGATCGCCGACGGGTTCGGCGGCTTCATCGTGCATCTCGAAAACCATGATGTGGCAATGACCGCGATTTCACGGGCGCCGCTCGCGAAAATTCAGGCGTACAAGCGACGGATGGGCTGGAGTTTTCCGTGGGCGTCCTCATTCGGCGGGGACTTTAACTTCGACTTCAATGTCTCGCTGACCGAGAAGCAGCAACGCGAGGGAACCGTCGAGTACAACTACCGGCGCGAGGCGGCGATGCCGGAAAGCGTTGTCGGCGACGCAGTGACCAAGCAGGGCGAGGGGATCGTTGCCGAGATCGCGGCCGGGACCGGAACCGATGTGGCCACGTTTACGCGCGAGCGGCCGGGCATGAGTTCATTCGTGCTCGAGGATGGCGCCATCTACCACGCGTATTCCACTTATGCGCGCGGACTGGACGGCCTCTGGGGCATGTACCAGTGGCTTGACCGTGCCCCCAGGGGACGCAATGAGACAGGCGTCTGGTGGCGCCGTCACGACGAGTACTGAGCCATGTGCCCTGCATGCCTGTTGTCGGCAGCACTGGTCGCGGGCAGCGCGACGACCGCCGGCGGCGCCACCGCACTGTTTGTGCGCAGCGTTTGGAGTCACAAGCGCAAGCAGAAGTCGAAACCTTTGCAACGCGGCGCCGGCCGGCGCGATGATGGTGCGTCGGGGTCACAGGGCGAATGAATCGATGCCGACGGTACTCGTCACCGGCGCGAACCGCGGCCTCGGCCTCGAGTTCGCGCGCCAGTACGCGGCCGAAGGCTGGCAGGTCTTCGCAGCCTGTCGGGCGCCCAAGGCCGCCAAGGAACTGCAGCGGATCGCAGCCGAATGCGGCGGGCGCGTTCGTGTCCTCGAGATGGACGTCACGGACGCGGCGAGCGTGCGGGCGGCTGCTGCGGGGCTCAAGGCCGAAGCCATCGATCTGCTGTTGAACAACGCAGGGGTCGGCGGGCCACGCGGCCAGCGGATCGGCAGCCTCGACTACGCGGCCTGGGCGAAGGTGCTCGACACCAATACGCTGGGCCCGATGCGTGTCATGGAGGTCTTCCTCGAGAACGTCGCAAAGAGCCGCCTCAGGCAGGTCGTCACGATCACGAGCGGTATGGGATCGGTGGGAGACAATACTTCGGGCGGCTCTTACGCGTACCGTAGCTCCAAGGCCGCGGTCAACATGGTAATGAAGAGCCTCTCGATCGACCTCGCGTCGCGCGGCATCACCTGCGTCGTGGTCAATCCGGGCTGGGTTCGCACCGACATGGGCGGGCCGGGCGGCAAGCTCTCGCCTGCCGAGAGCATCAAGGCCATGCGATCGGTGATCGCGGCGCTCAAGCCGGAAGACACCGGCAAATTCCTGAACTACACCGGGAAGCCGTATCCCTGGTAGGGCGCTGCCCAAGGGCAGCAACCGGCTACTGCGGAATCAGTTTGTAGTCCGCCGGCGGTAGGAACAGATCGCCGGCCAGGGCGGCCGTTTCGATCGACTCGGTAGTGCTGGTCG
>JBATEA010000450.1:0-4403 GCA_049663745.1 Steroidobacteraceae bacterium
AACCCGGCCGCGCAGGTGGGCTACGACATCCTTGCCGGTCGCGAAGGTGGCGCCAAGCTTTACTCGCAGCTTGCAACGCTCTATGGGGCGAACAGCAATTCTGATTATCCGCCCGCGCAGGGACTGCGCGACCGGTTTGATGAATTGACGGCGGAACTGCGCCGGCGTCAAGGCGAACTGGCGACGCTGCAAAGCGGCGAACTCACGCAGCTCGAACAACAGGTGGCGAAGGCGGGCCTGCCGCGGGTGATTTTGCCGCGAGCTGGCGCCGAGGGATCCCGATAGCCGCGAGACTCGCGAGAACGCTGGCGTCAGAATTCGTATTCGAGCAGGAAGCGCGCGGTCTGGGCCGCGGCGTCTTCGGTCAGGCCGAACAGCCAGGCGAACTCGTACTTGAGCGCGCCGCTGCCGAGCGGAATACGGCCGAACGCGGCCGGGCCCAGCTCGTGCCGATGGTCACCCAGTGAGCCGAAGTCACCCAGATCGCCAAATTCGCCATACCACTCGATGCCGGGCTCGAAGCGCGGGCTGCGCCGCCAGCGATACTGCAGCGCGTACTCGAGTTCCGTTTCCGCGCCGGATCGAAGCTCGCGTTCCGCCACCAGATTGAAGCGCATCTGGTTCAGGCCGAAGTCCTTCTGGAGAAGCGCGCCCAGTTCCAGCTTGTCTTCGCCGCCCGGCTCCGTGGAATGCGCGTATTCGACGAGCAGGCCGGCATCGATCGCGTAGCGGCCCTGCTCGAATAACTGGAAAATGTTTTCCCAGGCGACTTCCGTGTTCTTCAGGCTCTCGCCCGGCGCCTTTTCCCACTCGCCGACGAGCTCGGTGCTCCAGAACCAGCGCGGCGAAAACTCCAGGTCCACCTTGTATTGCTGGCCATCGTCAACGCCCGGGTCGCCGTCTGACTCGCGGTGGCCGCGCAGTTCGATCGCCCGCTCGCCCTCTTCGACGATGGGCGAGTACACCTTGTCCGCGGCTTCGGCCCGCGGTGCAGCGACGACCGCCGCAGCGGCCAGAATGATCAGCGTCGCGATCGCCGGTACCCGCGCACCGGAAGGCTTCCGGCCGTTCACGATCCACGACAGCAGCAATACCGACGCGAATGTCACGCAGAAGAAGAGCAGCTGGACACCGCTCGGCCGGTCGTCATACCCCGCCAGCGCGTGCAGCAGCTGGCCAGGCAGGCTCTGCTGCGGCAGCAGCGATGAGGTGTCCCACACGGGCTCGACGATTGCCGGCAACCATCCGGACTGGACCAGGAATGCGGCTGCCTGAGCGGCCATGCCAGCAGCGAGGAACAGGAGCATCCAGCCGGTCACCGCGAACAGGTAGCGAGGCGGGATGCGCATCAGTCCGAGATACAGCAAGGTGCCTGCGGCGGCGCCACCCGCCAGGCCGAGCAAGCCGCCGATCATCATCGGGCCGGCCGTCGTGCCGCCTGCGGCGACGCCGTATAGAAACAGTACAACTTCGGCACCTTCGCGCAGCGCGGCAAGGGCCACGACGGTCGCGAGCGCGCCGAGCGGGCGCGCCCCGGCGCGGACATCGCCGCCAACGGACTTGAGTTCATTCGAGATGGCGGCGCCGTGTCGCTGCATCCAGATGTGATGCCATGACAGCATCAGGACCGCGGCCAGCAGGACGCCCGCATTGAAGACGTCCGGCCCCATGCCTTCGAGCGTCTCGCCGAGCCAGCCGGTCGCACTGGCAAGCACGAGCGCTCCCGCGAGGCCCGCCAGGCAGCCCATCAAGATGGCGCGCCGGCTTCCGGCCAGCCCCCTGGAGGCGGCGAGCGCGATGCTGATGATCAGCGCCACCTCGAAGACTTCGCGCAGCACGATGATGAATGAGGCAATCATTTATTACTCGGCGACCAGGTGTCCGCGGGCGGTATCGACATTGAATTCGCCGAAGAACTCGTAGCGACCCGGCTTCAACGGTCCGACGAACAGGGTGATCCGGCCTTTCCCCGACACGATTCTTTCCCGATTGAAGTCGTAGCTCTCGAACTCTTCGGGCGTCGGATCATGGTTCTCGACCAGCAGCCGGAACTTCTGGCCCGCAGGCACCTTGAGTTCAGCCGGGATGAAGCGGTGGGACTCGATCACGATCGTGAATTCGGGCATGTCGGCATGCGCCGGCGCAGCAGCCAATCCGGCGCCGATAGCGACAGCGAACAGTCCGAAGCCGAGAGCAGTCTTCACGATTGACATCACCGTCTGAATTCTGTGCCGCTAGCATAATGGTAATTGAGAATCATTCGCAACCAGAGCATCAATCGCGATCGTCGCGGGCGATGACGCATTCATCAAGCTATTGAAAATATTGATATTTGTACCAACAGCCCAGCCGGACGTCCCGGATTAGCGCGCAGCTGGCGCTGCAATTGGTGCCCGGTGGCGTTCGTCGGCTCGCCGAGCTTCGCATGCTGTTCGACAGCGCTCTGGATCCGCACGGCTGTGACCGCGAAGCTCCAGTGCTCATCGCGTTCAAACGAATATCCGCCCGTCAATGCTTCGCCGACCAGCGCGAATGTCGAGCCGTAATTTTCGCTTTCCGCTTGAGCGCCTGTCGATCCGCGGTTGAGTGAGCGGCGGGAAATGCGGGTCGAAATCTGCTACACTGGCGCGGTCTGGTGATCCCTCGGCTTGTCTCACTTGGCTCGATGCGCCGCTTCGGCGCGCCTTGCAACCAGGTTCTGCCACTACTGAAGCATCGCCTAACCAGCAGGTGGACAACCGCCTGCCGTCATCCTATTGAGTTAAATGAGTAATCTACAGTGACCAAGTTATTTGTCGGAAATCTTCCCTTCTCCGCGACCGAAGAGTCAGTGCGTGCGCTTTTTGCGCCGCATGGCACGATCGAGTCGCTCGCACTGATCAACGACCGTGAAACCGGCCGCCCACGCGGCTTTGGCTTCATCGAAATGTCGAATGCCGATGCCGCACAGGCCATGCAGGCGCTGAACGGCAAGAACTTCGAGGGACGCGACCTCAAGGTGAACGAAGCCCAGGCGCGCGAGCGCAATGGCGGCGGCGGTGGTGGCAACCGTGGCGGACAGAATCGCTACTGATCTGTCGGTCCGATCGGCGGCGGGCCGGGACGATTGTCAGTGAACACTGCGATCGTCATCGGCCTGTCGGCGACTGTGCTTTACCTCGGCAAGCGCTGGCTCGGTGCCAGGGCCGAGGTTTCTGAATTGCTGGTGCAGAACGCACTTCTCAAGCGACGCATTGCGAGGAGCGCGCGCTGACTTGACCTGAATTCGCAGGAAGGAGCGTCCATGCGCTTTGTATCCCGTACCACTCGGTCACTTCTCGAACAGAGCCGCGAGCAGCTGCTTCGCAGGCGCGCAGCAGCCGGCACGTTAGGAAAGGAATTTCCGCAAGTCGAAGAGATCCGCGTGGAGCTCTGTTTCACGGCGTCGGCGAATTCCGTGCCCGCCGCGCAGCGCCATGCCCTGTATCCGCCGGCGCCCGCGTACTTCGAGTTTGCCTGCCCGTTCGGGGACTGCGACGGCAGCTTCGACCTCAACGGCATTGCATCGCCGCTGTTGAAGAAGGCCGACCCGGAAGCCGACGGGTCCATCCTGTGCTCCGGCTCGCGCACGCGCGCTGGCATGCCCCGCCAGCCCTGCAGCCTGCGTGCCAACTACCACATCACTGCCCAGTACCAGGCGAGTGCAGCCCGGAAGGGCTGAAAGCGCCGCTGTTCCAGGCTGCATGGCGGCGGCCCGGCCGGGCCCGATTGACATGGATCAGGGCAGGCCCCATTCGCGGGGGTAAGCTGCTTTGACCGCGTGCCCCGCACCCGCGGGCCAGCCCCGGTGTCACAAGGAACCGCCTCATGGATCACGGTTCGCAACGCGCAGCGCCCCAATTGCCCCGCGGAATGTCCCTGCTGCACGACCCGTTGATCAACAAGGGTACTGCCTTCACGGAAGCAGAGCGCGATGCGCTTGGCCTGCGCGGGCTGTTGCCGCCACATGTGCACACCCAGGATGAGCAGATGGCGCGCTCGCTCCAGCAATTGCGGCGCATGGCCGATCCGCTCGACAAGTACGTCGCGCTGAACGCATTGCACGACCGAAACGAGGCGCTTTTCTTCCGGGTGATCTGTGATCACGTGGACGAGATGCAGCCGCTCATCTATACGCCGACCGTTGGGCTCGCCTGCCAGCGCTTCGGCCAGATCTTCCAGCGCCCACGCGGCATGTTCATCAGCGCCAACGACCGCGGCCGCGTCGCGAGCGTGTTGCGCAACTGGCCGCGCAAGCCCGCCATCATCGTGGTCACGGATGGCGAGCGCATTCTCGGCCTCGGCGACCAGGGCGCCCAGGGCATGGGCATACCGGTCGGCAAGCTGTCGCTGTACACCGCGTGCGCCGGGATTCATCCGAGCCT
>JBATEA010000451.1:0-2918 GCA_049663745.1 Steroidobacteraceae bacterium
CACTCCGGCCACCGCCCTGTTCGAAACCCGCCATTCGACCGTCGCCGAAAGCCGCGCGCCCAGCCCTTCGCGGGAGGAGCCGGGATATCGCGGATCACCACTCGCGGCCTGCAAGGCTGCGTCCTCGGGGAAGAAGTCGCTCGAATCTTCGCGCAGCTTCTGCCAGCTCAAGCCGCCTTCGATGCGGAAACTGGCGGCCTCACGGCGGCCGCGAATCTCAAACGCTGGCCCGACGGAGAGGAAGCGACTGGGGCTGAAGTAACCGCCGTGACCGAGCGTGAAGTGGGAAAGATTCTCCCCGTAGATCATTGCCGTGATGTTGCCGCCGATGCGCGCCTGCCAGCCTTGCCCCATTGCAGCGCGCCGCCAGAACCCGACGCCGGCTTCCCAGTTCGTGTTGTCGTCGACTCGCTGCCCGTCAATCAACGCCGCGGAGAAGCTGCCGTAGACATTGAAGTCCTCGCCGCCCAGGTTTCCTGCGACGTACGCGCGATTGCGTGTCACGCCGCCCCAGTCGCGCCCGGTGACGGGGTCGACTGAACCGGCGAGCGACAACAATGAATCGGTGACCGGCAAGCGCTCCAGGCCGAAGACGAAGGGCCCTTCCTTTGCGTCGACACGATACCGTACCGCTCCGACGATATTCGCGATTGCGTACGAGGGCGATGTATGTCCGAATTCCATCACGAGTCCCGTGCGCGGCGCCCACTGCGCGAGCACGCCAATCCCCACATCATTCTGCGCACGGGTGGCGACCGGCAGCGACGGCGAACTGCCATAGGGTTGGCCCGCAGATACCCTGCCGGCATCCGGGGCCAGTGCATCGGCAGCGATGCGTATGCGGCCCCAGCGCGGATTGCTCGTCACCCAGGCCAGTTGAAGTTGCGGCGCATCAAGGCGCCCGAGGCCGGAATCGCCATCGCGCTGCCTGAAGCCGAGTGCGCCCTCGAAATGTGAAACCCGATTGCGCTCGATGGCCTGCAGCTCAGGATCGGTCGCAAGGCGCTCCGGCGCCATGTCGCGCGCCACGAATAGCGCTTCGGAAGGGCGGTGCAATTCGAGCAGCGTATCCACGAGCTGGCTCGCCGCGCCCGGGCTGCTGCGATCGACCGCGAGCAGGTCGCGCAGGGCGCGCTCGCGCGCCGCCGAATCGCCGCGGAGGTATGCCAGGTCGGCCCGCGCACGCAGTGTGGCCGGATGATTGGGGCGCAGTTCATCGAGTGTCGCGTAGGCGCGGCTGGCCGCATTGGCATCGCGCAGGTCGCGCGCCGTCGTGAACGCCTGCAGGGCGACCTGGAAACGCGTCTCGCGCTCGAGTTCGGCGAGCGAAGGATCAAGCTTGCCCGACGCGCGGGCCGCCTCGAAATGAATCAAAGCCTGGCGCGAATTGCCGAGCCGTACCGCGAGGATCGCGAGTCCCGCCTGCGCATCGGCATGACTGGGCGTGCCCGCAGGCACGTAGCCGAAATGCAGCGCGGCCAGCGGCTCCAGCCCGAGATCCAGGCACAGGTAGCCGAGCGCAGCATCCAGCCTGGCACGATCTTCAACCGGCATTGCCTGCACGGTCGCAGGATCCTCCAGGCCGGGCATCGCGACTCGGGCTGAGTCGGGATCGACGACGGCAAGGGCCCGGGCCCAGGCGTATCGCGCCCAGGGATCCGTGTGGTCGATTTCGCGCGCATGACCCGCGGCATCCAGCGCACCGCGATAGTCGCCGCGTGCATACAGGGTGTCGGACCAATTGCGCCAGCCGGTCACGTCGCGCTGGCTTTCGGCCGGCGCGGAAAGCGCAAGCGTCGCAATCAGCGCGACAGTCAGAATCATGCGGCAGTCCCCTTGTGCAGCCGCCGGCCGGGTGCATATACCCGGCGCCGCCGTCCGGGATGCGGTGTCAGCGCCGGTCGCGCAACATGATAACGAGTTTTCAGCCGGCCCTCACGCGGGATTTGCCCTGAAGACGCGGGCGTGACTTGTTGATTATCATGCCAATATACGACCCTGCTTGGTCCCCTTCGTTCCCTGGATTTCGTTCAGCTTCACCTGGACTCACGTATGCCGAGCTATGTCATTTATGCCCTCGTCGTGCTGATCTGGGGCACCACCTGGTTCGCGATCAAGTTCCAGCTCGGCGTCGTGGCGCCGGAGATCTCGCTCGTCTACCGCTTCGCGCTCGCAGCGGTCTGCCTCTTTGCTTATGCGCGCATCGTCGGCAGCCCGCTGCGTTTCTCGTGGCGCGATCACCGGGTCATCGCCCAGCAGGGCGTGACGCTTTTCTGCCTGAACTACTGGATGACCTACCTCTCGACGCAGTACCTGAGAAGCGGCCTGGTCGCCGTGTTGTTCACGTCCGTCGTCTTTTTCAATCTGGTGAATAGCCGGATGATTTTCGGGACGCCGATCGAGCGCCGCGTGCTTGTTGCAGCGGGCGCCGGCATTCTGGGCGTGGCGCTGTTGTTTCTCCCGGAACTGCGGGCTGCCTGGGGCGACATGTCGATCCTCCGCGGCGCAGCGCTCGCGCTCGCTGCGACCTACGTGGCGTCGCTCGGCAATATGGCGGCAATGCGAAACACAGGGAGTGGCCTGCCCGTCGTCGCGGTCAATGCCTATGGCATGGCTTACGGCGCCATTGGCCTCGCCGCCATTGCTGCCATGCGCGGCACGCCGTTGGTCTTCGACGCGCGCTGGCCCTACGTGCTGTCGCTCTTGTACCTGTCGCTCGCGGGTACCTCGCTCGCCTTTGGTCTCTATCTGGCGTTGCTGAAGCGCATCGGCGCCTCGCGCGCGGCCTATACGAGCGTGTTGTTTCCGGTCGTGGCACTCACCGTCTCGACGCTGTTCGAGAACTATCGCTGGAGTTTGCCCGCGTTTATCGGGCTTGCCGTGCTGGTGGCTGGAAACGCGCTCGCGCTGGGAGGGCG
>JBATEA010000452.1:0-6633 GCA_049663745.1 Steroidobacteraceae bacterium
CTACTGACCCATATTCTCGCGCAGCAGGCCGATCTAGGCGTCGGCGAGCTGATATGGACCGGAGGCGACTGCCACCTGTACCTCAATCACCTGGAACAGGCGGACCAGCAGCTCGCGCGCGAGCCGCATCCGTTGCCGACGCTCGCGCTGAAGCGCCGGCCGGCCGATATCGCGACCTATGAGTTCGAGGACTTCCAGCTCATCGGCTACGAATACGACCCGGCCATCCGCGCACCCGTCGCCGTCTGAGGCCGGGTGAAATTTCCGCCGACTGCAGTGGTCGCGATGGCCGACAATGGCGTGATCGGCCGTGGCAACGGCCTGCCTTGGCGGCTGCCGGACGACCTGAAGCGCTTCAAGGCGCTGACCATCGGGCACACGGTGCTGATGGGCCGGCGCACGTTCGAAACGATCAAGCGTCCCTTGCCCGAGCGCCGCAATCTCGTGCTGAGCCGCGATCCGCACTGGAACGCGCCCGGATGCGAACTCGTGTGCTCGCCGGATGAAGCGCTCGAAGCCATGGAAGATTCCGGGCGCCTGTTCGTGATCGGCGGCGCGCAGGTCTATCTCGCCTGCTGGCCGTTCGTGAATCGCATCGAACTCACCGAGGTGCACGCCGATCTCGAGGGCAACACGCGCCTGCGGGGTTTTCGTCGCGATGAATGGATCGAGACATTCCGCGAGGAGCATGCCGCGGATGCGAAACACGCTCAACCCTTCAGTTTTGTCACCCTCGAGCGGCGTTGAGTATTTCGCGGACCAGCTCGACCGCCCGCCAGCAGTCTTCGTAGGAGTTGTAGAGCGGGGCGGGGGCGAGACGAATGACGTCGGGCTCGCGCCAGTCGCAGATCAACCCGCGCGCGAGCATCGAGTCGAATAGCGCCCGGCCGTTGCCGCGCGTGTCGCGCAGCCGTATCGAGAGCTGGGCGCCGCGCTGCTTTGGGTCGCGCGGCGTCAGGATCTCGATGCGCTCGCCGAGATGCCCATCCAGCAGCCGCTCGAGCCAGGCGGTCAGCTCGTGCGAGCGAGCGCACAATGCGGGGAATCCCGCACCGGCGAACAATTCGAGCGATGCTTTCAGCGGCACCATGCCGAGGAGCGGTGTGTTGCTGACTTGCCAGCCCGCAGCGCCCGCATAGGGCCGAAACTCAGTGCCAAATTCAAATCGATTCGCGAGATCGTTGCCCCACCAGCCGGCGAGCCGTGGAAGATCCTCATCGAAGTGCTTCTCGTGCACGAAGGCGCCGGCGGTCGCGCCCGGGCCGCCATTCAGGTATTTGTAGGAGCACCAGACCGCAAAGTCGGCGTGCCAGTCGTGCAGCGAGAGAGGCACGTTGCCGATCGCATGCGCGAGATCGAAGCCCACGCGCGCACCGACGGCGTGGGCCACGTTGGCGAGCGCGCGGAGATCGAGCAGTTGTCCTGTCAGGTACTGGATGCCGGGCATCAGCACCAACGCGAGCCGCGGCCCGATGCGCGCGATTTCCGCGACGATGTCTTCGTGGTGGAGCAGTTGCTCGCCCGGGCGCGGTGCGATCTGCACCAGCGACGTCGCGGGATCGAGGCCGTGCCATCGAATCTGCGAGACGACGGCATAGCGATCCGACGGAAATGCACCGTGCTCGATCAGGATCACGTGGCGCTCGCGCGTCGGGCGATAGAAACTCGCCATCAGCAGGTGCAGGTTGAGCGTCAGCGAGTTCATCGCGACGACTTCGGGAACAGTCGCGCCCGCGAGGGTCGCGAGTGTCGGCGCGAGCCGCTCGTGCAGGTTCAGCCAGTCCGCTTTCGAGTCGTGATAACCGAGCACGCCCAGCTGCTGCCACTCGGCCATGAACTTCGCAACCTCTGCGGCTGCGCCGCGCGGCTGTAGCCCCAGCGAATTGCCGCAGAAATAGAGTGCCGGGCCGCCCCGCGGCGACACGGGAAAATGGAACTCGCGCCGCCAGCCTGCGAGCGGATCCGCCGCATCGCGTGCGCGCGCCGCGTCCAGCGAGAGGTCATCGCTCACTCGAAATGCACCGGGTAGAGGAGCGGCCGGCTCGGCGCGGCATCCGTGAGAAAAGCCGGGATCTGCAGATCCAGAAGGTACCAGCCGTCGCGAATGGTGGGCGCGACCCAGGCAAGTTCCGTGATGCTCGCCTGCGGCCGGGATGCGTCGCGGGAATGGCGTCCGCCGGGCGGCAGGCCGAAGAACAGCCGGTGCGCTGTCAGTCGCCCCTGGTCTTGCGCACGATCCGCCGAGGGCAGGTCCAGGACCAGATGTTCAATGTCGTGCTCGACTAGCCAGGACGCCGCCTGCCTCGACAGGAAAGGCGCGGGCGCGGGGCCACGATAGGCCTGGGTCATCCTTGCGGCGCTGCCGTGCAGTGTACGCAACACCAGGGCGGCTGGCGCCGGGCCCGGATGGGCTGTCAATGCCGCCGCCAGCGCCTCGGCGGTGACCAGCAGGTCCGTGGCCGCGGGCGGCGGATCGCTGTCCTCGCGGGTCGAGGCTGCCGCGACCGGATGGACGGAGACGAGCAGTGCCAGCACGACGCCGCCGCGCAGCCGGTCCGTGACCGCGACGCGATCATCCGTGACATGACCGACGCATTCCGTGTGGGTACCGTTGCAATGCGGAACGAGCGTCAGCTGTTCGCAATTGCAGCTGCCGCCGGCCCGCGTGTCGCCGACGAAACCGGATTCGCGGTAAGGTTCCGCCGCTGCCGCAGGCGCATTGTAAAAAGAGGGTTGCGGGCCGTTGAAATCCAGCGGAATGGCGATCGAGAGGGGCTGGGCGAAGTCGGCATTCAGCCGGCGGCCCTCTACCTCGAATCGCACGATTGTCATCCTGCATTATAGTCACGCCCGGGAACCCGGCCGTTGCGTGCCGGTCTGATACCTCGGTGGGGATGCGAGGAGCATTTTGCATGTTTTGGCGCGCCGGAATTCTGGTCCTGGGCTTGCTGGCAGCCTTGCCGGCGACCGCCGACGAACCGGAACCGCAGGAAGTCGCCGCCAACTGGAAGCGCCACGAGGTGGACCTGGTCTACATGGGTTTCACGACCCGTTACACCTGCAGTGGCCTCAAGAGCAAAGTCCTGCTGCTGCTGAAGCACGTCGGTGTCCGGCCCGACGTCAAGGTGCTGGAACGCGGTTGCGAGTACGGCTACCAGAAAGTCGCCGATTTCCCGCACGTGAAGATGATCTTCTACACGCCGGAAATTCCCGAGGCCGGAAGCCATGACGTCGGTGAGCCGGTGCTCGGCGTCTGGAAGTCCGTCTCGATCAAGCGCAATCTGCCGCGCGGCCTCGACTGGGGCGATTGCGAGCTGGTGGAACAGTTTCGCGACCGGGTCCTGTCCAAGATGACGACACGCAACGACGTGGGTGACGTCAACTGCATTCCGCACCAGTTGATCGGCAATCGCATCGATCTGAAGCTCCAGGTGCTGACCGGCATCCAGACGGCGGACACCGCCCAGGCGCGCAGCCCCTGATCAGCCCCTGGGGCGCAGGCTGCCGCGGCAGGGCAGCAGGCGCGGTTCTTCCTCGCGATCGAGCCGCAGCGCGCACAGCGCGCCACCCCAGACACAGCCCGCGTCCAGGCAGCGCAGCCTGGGTTCCGAAAGGTAGCCGAGCGCCGACCAATGGCCGAACAGGATCCGGTCGTTTCGGGTCGCCCGCGCGGGATGGCGGAACCATGGCATCGCTTCGCGCGGCGCCTCGCCGGGCGGCCCCTTGAGTCCCAGCAGGAGCCGGCCGTCGGCGTCCACGTAACGCAGGCGCGTCAGGCAATTGACTGCGAATCGCAGGCGGTCCATTCCCGCGAGCGCAGGTGACCAGCGATCCGGAAGGTCTCCGTACATTGCGGACAGGAGATCCGCCGGCCGCTCACGCAGGGCGTCCTCGACCTCGCGCGCGCAGGCTGCGGCTTCGTCGAGCGTCCACTGTGGCGGTAGTCCGGCGTGGACCAATGTCCAGCCGAGCCCGGCATCGCGATGCAGGAGAGGCCGCGCCGCCAGCCAGGCGAGCAGACCGGCGGCATCCGGCGCATCGAGCACGGCCAGCAGTTCGGGTTCGCGGCGGCGCACGGTCTGCGGCGCCCAGGCGAGCGCGAGCAGGTGCAGGTCGTGATTGCCGAGCACGGCGGTCGCCGAGGATCCGAGCGCGCACACAGTCCGCAGGACTTCGAGCGAAGCAGGCCCTCGATTGACGAGGTCGCCGGTCAGCCACAGGCGGTCGCGCGCGGGATCGAAGTGCAACTGGTCCAGCAGGGCCAGGAACTCTGCGTGGCAGCCCTGCAGATCCCCGATGGCGTACAGGGCCATCAGTGCTAGTGAATGGTTCCGGGCATCGCGAGCGTGAATGGCGGGATCGGCGCGTCAAAGCGCACGCCGTCGTCGGCCAGCATCTGGTAGCTTCCCTGCATTGCGCCGACCGGGGTCTCGAGAACCGCGCCGCTCGTGTAGCGGAATCCCTGGCCCGGCTTCAGGTGCGGCTGCTCGCCGACGACACCCTCGCCGCGGACCTCCTGGACCTTGCCATTCGCATCGGTGATGACCCAATGCCGCGTCAGCAGGCGCGCCGGCACCTCGCCGCGGTTGCGGATGGTGATCGTGTAGGCGAACACGAAGCGCCGTTCGTCGGGGTCCGACTGGTCCTCGAGGTAGCGGGTGTCGACATCCACCGTGATCACGTGTTGAGCCTCGTCGCCCACGGCCGGCCGTCCTAGCGCAAGCGCACGGCGAGCACGTCGCAGGGCGCGGCGTGCAGCACGGTGTCTTCGGTAAAATTCACGAGGATCGACGGCCCGCGGCGTTCGCGGCTGCCGAGCACGATGAGGTCCACGTGCTGCTCCTGCGCGGCGCGCACGATTTCCGCCTTGATGTTGCCCGCCGCGACCTCGCGCCGGGCCGATTCGACGCCGAGCCGCTGCGCAAGTTCCGCGAGGCGCTGCTTGGCGCGCTGCACCAGTTCCTCCTCGATCTGCACGGCCGGCAGCAGGGTCTCTCCCATGGGCTCCACCGGTACGTACTCGACGACGTGCAGTATCGAGAGCTCCGCATTGCAGCCGGCGGCGATGTCGCGCGCCCGCGCGCCAATTTTCTCGGCGTGCTCATCGAGCGCCACGACCATCAGCACCTTGCGGTAGATGTTCATCATGGCGGCATTATAGGCTGTCGGCGGCGGATGCCGGCTGCGCGGCGAGTTTGGCGAATTCCGCCGGCGACAGGGTCTCGGGTCGCCGCCCGGGCTCGATGCCGGCAGCCTCGAACTCGGCGGGCCCGGCCAGGCCCCGCAACGAATTACGCAGCGTCTTGCGGCGCATCGAGAAGGCGGCGCCCACGAACCGGGCGAAGCGCGCGCGATCCGGCAGTGGAAACGGCGCAACCGCGTACGGCGTCAGCCGGACGACCGCCGAATCGACGGCGGGGGGCGGGTTGAATGCGCCGCGCCCGACCCGGAACAGGGACTCGACGCGACAAACCGCGGCCAGCATGACGGTCAGCCGGCCATATTCCTTGCCGCCGGGTTTTGCGGCCATGCGCTCGACGACTTCCTTCTGCAGCATGAAATGCATGTCCGCGATCGCCGCGCGTGATTCGAGCAGGTGGAACAGGAGCGGTGTCGAAATGTTGTAGGGCAGGTTGCCGCAGATGCGCATCGCCGGCCCACCGCCGTGCAGCTTCGCCATATCCACTTCCAGCACGTCGGCTTCGTGCACGATCAACTCGCCGGCACCCGCGCAGTGATGACGCAGCAGCGGGATGACGTCGCGGTCGATCTCGATGACCTCGAGTCTTCCACACCTCTCGAGCAGCGGCCGGGTCAGCGCGCCGCGGCCGGGCCCGATCTCGATGATGCGCTCGCCGGGTTCCGGGTCGATCGCGGCGACGATGCGCGCGATGACACCCGGGTCATGCAGGAAGTGCTGGCCGAAGCGCTTGCGGGCGCGATTCATTCCAGTTCTTGTGCCAGCTCGATCGCGGCGAACAGGCTGCCGGGGTCGGCGCGCCCGGTCGCGGCCAGGTCGAGCGCCGTGCCGTGGTCCACGGAGGTGCGCGGAAACGGCAATCCGAGCGTGACATTGACTGCATTGCCAAAGGCCGCATGCTTGATCACAGGAAGTCCCTGATCGTGGTACATCGCGAGAACGGCATCGGTTTCCTCGAGCATGCGCTCGGTGAAGGCGGTGTCGGCGGCAACGGGGCCGCGAACCGTGAGCCCGCGCGCGCGCGCGGCCTCGACAGCCGGGCCGATGACGTCGATTTCCTCGCGTCCCAGGTGGCCGCCCTCGCCGGCGTGCGGATTCAGTCCGCAGACCAGGATGCGAGGCTCGTTGAGACGGAAACAATCCCTGAGCCCATCGTCGAGAACATCGAGCGTCGCGTCGAGCAGGTCGCGCCGGATGTGACGCGGCACCTCCGCGATTGGCAGGTGCGTGGTCGCGAGCGCGACGCGCAGCCTGCCTGCGACGAGCAACATCACGGGCAACGGCACGCCGCACCTCGCCGCCAGGTATTCCGTATGGCCCGTGAATGCGATGCCGGCATCGTTGATGACGGACTTCTGGACCGGGCAGGTCACCATCGCCGTGAACCTGCCTGCGACGCAGCCGTCGATCGCCTTGTCGAGCATCTCGAGCAC
>JBATEA010000453.1:0-3651 GCA_049663745.1 Steroidobacteraceae bacterium
TCGAAGGCGCGCGCGGCAGGAGCCGTATGCTGCACGAATTGATCGGCGAATTGCTGGCCTCTACCACCGAATCGCCGCTGGCGCAGCGGGGCATCGACTCGCTGCAACCGGCCGGCCAAGCAGGAGAACGATGATGCGAATGTCTCCATTGTTCGTGATCGCAGCGACGCTGGCGGTGATAACCGCCGGCGCAGCCGAGCTAACCGCTACCGTTCGCAAGCAGAATGTGGACACGTATGCCGAGCCGAATCTTCAATCGGCAAAGGTCGCGGAGCTGAAGCACGACGCGACGGTGGGGATCACGGCCCAGCGCGGCCTCTGGTATGAGCTCAAGCTCGCCGATGGCCGGACGGCTTTCGTTCGCATTAACGACGTCCGCGTGAATTACGGCGGGACCGAGGACAGCTCCGCCAACCTGCGCGCGCTGACCAGCGGCAAGGCGGGCGCGGGCCGCGTTTCCGAAACGGCGGGTGTCCGCGGCATCGACGAGAGCGATCTCCAATCGGCGGGTATGAACCAGGCAGAGCTCGACGCAATGACGAACAACCGCGTCGACACCTCGGCAGCCCAATCCTATGCGGGCGAGCACGGCTGGCAAGCCACCACGGTGGCATTCGAATCGGAGGCCAAGGCAGGCAAGGGCGCGAAGTCGTCGAGCGCCGATTCATCCGGCGCCATGCAGGGCGCGAGCGGCATGTTGGGCTCCTTGGGATCGAAGGTGGGCTCATTTCTCGGCACGGCGAACAAGGTCGCCCCGAGACCGGAAGAGGAACTTGCGGCCGAAGAACTCGCGCTCGGCCCGCAGATCGCGGGGCGCATCCTCGGCGCGCGACCATTGTGGAAGGACGCCGCTGCCCAGCAGCGCGTCAACGCCATCGGCCGCTGGGTCGCGTCACAGACAAAGCGGCCCGATCTGCCATGGGCATTCGGCGTGATTGACACGCCGGAGATCAATGCCTTCGCCGCGCCCGGCGGATATGTCCTGGTGACGCGCGGCCTGTACGAACTGGTTTCATCGGACAGCGAGCTGGCCGCGGTGCTGGGCCACGAGATCAGCCACTGCGTCGAACGCGACCATTACAGCGTCATCCGCAAGCAGCAGGTCGCGAGCGTCGGCAAGGACATGCTCTCCGAGAAGATTCCGACCGGCACCAACGTGGCCGAGCAATTTGCGCGCCAGTACGTCGAGGAACACGGCGCGACGATCATGCTCACGTCCCTCGATCGGCAAGCCGAATACCGCGCCGACAAGGCCGCGGAGATCTACGTGGCGCGTTCGGGCATGAACCCCATGGCCCTGTACTCGGTGCTGCAGAAGATGGCGTCGCTCGGCACGCAGTCCGCGAGCCTGGCGGCGCTCTACAAGACGCATCCGCCGCTCGACGCGCGCATGGACCGCATCGACGAGCGCCACTACGAAGGGCTGAAAGCCTACACGGGCCGGGAGTGACTCTAGTGCTGAATGACGAACTGGTCACCTTCGACCGCAATGCCGATCGTCGTCGTCTGGTCCGCCACGATGGTCACTGAATCCTCGAGCTTCTGCCCGAGGGCATCGATCCGGATACGGTAATTGCCCGACAACAGCTCGCGGCTGAGGCCGCTGGTCTCGCCGGAGGCCACGACCTTGCCATTGCTGTCGAGGATGTCGTACGGCAGGCGCTGGGCCGCCGCCATCTTGATCGCGCGCGAAAGCTGCGCGCCGTTCTGCGCGCCGTAGTACTGCCCGCCCGTCGCGCCGGCGAACGTGCCGAGTTCAGCCTCGACGTTTTTGCCGGTCAACGTGAAGCCGACGATGTTGAGCGTCACGTTCACGCCGGATTTCGCGATTTCCTTCGCGGCCGACTTCGCATTGCCCTGGCAGCTCTCCTCGCCGTCGGTGATCAGGATCACCGAGCCGCCGCCGCCGGCCTTCAGGTCGCCGACGGTCTTGAGAACGGAGCGTACGAGCGGCGTCTCGCCGCGCGGCTTGAGGCCCGTCGCGGCATTCAGGATCTTCTCGCGATCGAGCTTCGCGATCGGCACCAGCAATTCGGTGTCCTGGCAGGTCTCGGCCGACTTCGATGAATAGCGATGACCATAGACACGCAGGCCAACGTTCAGGTCGTCCGGCAATGTGCTCACGACCTCTTTCAGCGTTGCGAGCGCGACCTGCCAGCGCGTGCTGTCGCCGAGCTTCGTGTTCATCGAGCCCGACACGTCGAGCACGATCTCGAGGTTGGGCGTCGCTGGCTTGTTGCCCCCGCGGGTCACCTGCAGGGCGCCCTTCGGCTCCGCGCCGTAGGCGCCGGCGAGGCCGATCACGGCCCACATCGTCGGCGCAAAATCCGACTTACGCTGGCTCTGCGTGTGCACCGCTTTCCATGACCCGATCGCGGGCGACTGTTCGTTCGACTGGGTCTTCAGCAGATAATCTACGCCACGGCGGAACATCTCCGAGCGCACGCTGACGCCGGCCTGCTTGAAGGCGTACAGCACCTGTCCGGTCGCGTACCCGTTCGACCCCTCCATGGCGGGAATTTCCTTCCAGCCGCCGTCGGGCTGCTGCTGCGCCGCGAGTGCCTCGACCAGTGGCCACGCCGCGCGCTTCTGTTCCGGCGTGCCGTAACGATTTATTGTAAAGATCTTGAAGACTTGGTCCTGGGCGGTGACCGGCTCATTCGCGGCAATCCAGGCGAGCGCGCGCCCGGCTGCTCTCCCGTACTTGGGATCACTGGAATTGGCCGCCACCCATTGCATCCCTTCGAGTGCGTCGGCAAGGAGGACAAACGGTCCTTGAATGATCGGCGGATCCTGGTTGCCCCAGGGGAACGATCCGTCATCCTGCTGCGCCGCAATCAGGTAATCGACCGCTTTGCGCAATTCGCGATCCTGGGTACTGCCGGTGGCCTCATCCGCCCGTGCAAGTCCCATCGCCCCGTAGGCGGCTGCCACGATCTCGTGCTGGACAAAGAATGTGCCTTCCGGTGTCTGGTGTGTGCGGATATGGTTTGCGAGTGCCTGCATCGCCGGGATGCTCACGCGGTAGCTCTCACGGAGCGCCACCGTCTGGCCCATCAGCGCCTGGGCGTGGACGTGGCAACCGAAACACCCGTCTTTCCCGAAGTTCCAGTCGGTCGACGCCTGCTGCAGCCAGTAAAGCCCCCGTTGCGCCGCTTCGCGCGGGCTGCCTTTCCAGAGCTTGGTGCCGGGTTCCCGGGAAAACAGGGGCTCATAACCCTCGCGCACCGATTCCAGCATGCGCAGCTCGGCGATTTCGACGACGCGCGCCGTGGCGCCGGACAACAGGCGCAGCTTTACGAATCGCGCTTCCGTCGCCGGAAAGGTGACGGTCTGCTCACCGCCCTTCGGCTCGAGCTTCGCGGCCGCGATCCGGCTGAACCCTTTCGAGACGCTGTCCATCGACGTCCACACTTCGATGTCCGCGGGAGCCGTCGAAGGATCATTTTCGACCGCCACGGTGGGCGCGTCGGGCAGGACGAACGTCAAGGCGCCCACGAGCGCCGGCTTCCGTTCATAGAAGGAAAACACGATTTCCTGCGGATACTTCGTCCAGTAGTCCTGGTTGTACATTCCGCCCGGCCACCAGTTTGCCGGGGCTCTCCACGTCGGTTCGGACAAGCCGTCGACCAAACGGCCCCCGTCCAGGCC
>JBATEA010000454.1:0-4600 GCA_049663745.1 Steroidobacteraceae bacterium
CCGCCGCTGTGGCTGAGCGTGAATCCGAGCTCGCAGTCGACCGCCACCCACAGGCCCATGCCGTAATTCGCCGCTTGTTGGCAGGCGTCTGTCCCGGTGTGCCCGGGCCGCGGCCGCAGGCGGGGGAAATTCGATCCCTGCGCGAGTTCACGCACGGTCGCGCGCTGCGCGGGTCCGGATTCCGCATCGTCGCGGGGCGGCCATGCCGACAGCAGATACGCCACCCACTTTGCATAGTCGGTCGCGCTGGTCTGGAGGCCGCCCATCGCGCCGAACGCACCGTGTGCCATCGTGGGCTCCAGGCGCCACGTGTCGTCTTCCCAGCGGTAGCCGAGCGCCCGGCGCTCGCGGGGCGCTGCGTCGACGAAGAAACCGGAAGATTCCATGCCCAGCGGTTTCAGCAGTGAATCGGCAATCGTCTCCGCGTACGGATGCCCTGACACATTCGTGATGATGCGCCCAAGCAGCGCGAAGCCCAGGTTCGAGTATTCCATCGCGGTGTCGGGAGAGCGGGTGAACGGCACGCCCTCGCGCAGCAGCTGCGAAAACTCGGCCTCGGGCAGCGGCGTCTGCCGATCGCCCCAGGGATCGTCGGTCACGAACCCCGCGGTGTGGTTCAGCAAATCGCGCACGCGAATTCGCGGCGAGTCCCGCGTCGGATACTTCCAGTCGCGCAACTCCGGAACGTAGGTCTCCGCCAGTTCGTCAAGTCCGAGCTTTCCCTGGTCACGCAGCTTCAGGACAGTGAGCGCCGTGAACGCCTTCGTCATCGAGGCGATCCGGAACAGGGTGTCCGGAGTCACCGGGCGGTTTGACTCCAGGTCCTGGACCCCGAGTCCGTGAACGTAGACGAGCCGGCCGTCTGCAACGATTCCGTAGACGACGCCAGGAATGTGCGAGTCGAGGGCATAGTCCGCGAAGATTTCGTCCACCTTCGCGAATACCGGCGAATCATCGGCTGCCGATGCGCTCGAGCAGGGCAGCAGGCCGGCCGACGCCGTGGCCAGGGCGATTGCAGACACTCGCGCACAGAATCCGCCTCGGGCTTTTGTCATGCGAAACTCCCTCATGTCTTCGTTCTGTGACCCAACCTCATGGGACTTCGCCATTGACCCTGCCTCGCCCGGATCCGCCTGTCTTGCGTAAATTTGCCGATGGCCGGTGGGCTCATCGAGCCGCTCCCGAGACCGGAAAAGTTCAGGCTCCACTGCCGAGACTTCGGGTTGTACTGCTCCTGGCGATATTCTTTGTCAGCGACCGGTCAAACTTTCCAGCCGCTCCGGATAGCGGGCTCCGTGCACCGCGATCCTCGAGGCGGCGCTGTCGATCTCGTGGAGGTCGTCGCGCGTCAGTTCGACGACAGTCGCTCCGATGTTTTCGTCCAGCCGATGCAGCTTCGTGGTGCCCGGGATCGGAACGATCCACGACTTCTGGGCCAGTAGCCACGCCAGCGCGATCTGGGCTGTTGTCGCCCTCTTCCGTTCTGCGATGCTGCCAAGCAGATTGATCAGGGCCTGATTTGCCCGGAGAGCCTCCGGCGCGAAGCGGGGGAGGTTGCTGCGAAAGTCGGAACTGTCGAAGGTCGTGCTTTCGTCCATCTTGCCGGTGAGAAATCCCCTGCCCAGCGGGCTGTACGGCACGAAGCCGATGCCGAGTTCTTCGAGTGCCGGCAGCACTTCATTCTCGGGAGTCCTCGTCCACAGCGAGTATTCGCTCTGCAGGGCCGTGACCGGCTGCACCGCATGGGCGCGACGGATGGTTTGCACACCCGCTTCGGAAAGGCCGAAGTGCCTGACCTTGCCTTCCCCGATCAGATTCTTCACCGCGCCTGCCACGTCTTCGATCGGCACGTTCGGGTCAACCCGGTGCTGATAGAGGAGATCGATGGTCTCGACCTTGAGCCGCTTGAGCGAGCCCTCGACGGCCTGCCTGATGTGCTCCGGCCGGCTGTTCAGGCCCGGCCCGCTCCTTTTCCCGCCGACATCGAATTCCGGTTTGAGATCGAACCCGAACTTGGTGGCGATCACCACGTGCTTGCGGAAGGGGGCGAGGGCTTCGCCCACGAGTTCTTCGTTCGTGAACGGCCCGTAGACTTCGGCGGTGTCGAAGAACGTGACGCCGCGATCCACGGCAGCCCGGAGAATATCGGTCATCTCCTGCTTGTCCTTTGGCGGGCCGTAGGAAAAGCTCATTCCCATGCAGCCAAGGCCCAGCGCAGAAACTTCCAGGTTGCTCACTCCAAGTCTGCGCGTCTGCATGGTTTCTCCTGGGATTCGCCTCTTTGTCAGGGAATCTCGGGCTCGACGAGCCTGGCGAGCAGGATGAGCGATTCCTGCCACCCGAGGTAACACGCCTCGACCGGAATGACATCGGGCACGCCCTCCTGCACCACGTTCAACTCCGTTCCGCAGGATACCTTCTTGAGCGTGATGGTGACCCGCATCTCGCCCGGCAGATTCGGGTCGTCGAACTTGTCCGTGTAGCGAATTCGTTCGTGCGGTGTCAGTTCCAGATACTCGCCACCGAACGAGTGACCGATAGCGGTGGAGAAATTGGTGAATGAGACCTTGAACGTGCCGCCAACCCTGGCATCCATGTGGTGGACTTTGGCGGTGAAGCCGTTCGGCGGCAGCCATTTCGAGATGGCGTCGGCATCCAGGAATGCCCGATAGACCCTCTCGGGCGGCGCGCGCAGGACGCGGTGAAGTCGGATGGTGTTTGTCGGCATTGCTGCCTCCTCTCTCTTGAGCGTCATGATCGTAGCGCCCGAGGGACTCAACCTTTCGGGAAGCCGAGAGCCGGCCGGTTCTTGCGGTACGAGTCCTTCACGGCGATCTTGCCGTCCCGAAAAGTGAATAGATCACAGCCATGCACTTCGACGCGAGTACCGTCGGCCCGTGTTCCCGTGAAGGTCCATTCCGACACTCCGCGGTCCGCACGGACAAAATGGCGTGCATTGCCCCAATGGGCATCGGGGAAGGTCGCCCAGACCTCCGCGAAGCCAGCCCGCACGGCATCGCGGCCTGCATACCGGGTGCCAAAGACATCCGAGCCAGCAGAGGCGTCGAAGACACAATCGTCCGTCATGAACGACATCAGGGCATCGGCATCGTGGCGATTCCACGCGTCGGCAAAGGCCTGCAACATCTTCGTGGTGACCTCAGGAATATCCACCATGATCGAGCGCCTCTTTTCAGTCATTGCTGACTTTCACTTGGCTTCATCTACCATTCTTATCGTCTTTTCCTCTACTTCCCTGGCTATTTGAGCCAAAGCGGCATCTTGAGACAGCGCCGCCAGCATTTGAACCGGCTTGATGAGCCCGATTCTTGTCTTGCCGTTTTCCGTGAACACGGAGATGCGGCACGGCAATGCCATGTTCAGGCGCATATCGGTCGACAGCACTTTTGCGGCCTGCACCGGATTGCAGACTTCAAAAACCTTGCACTGTTCATCAAACGTGATTCCCTTGCTGCGGAGTGTGGCCCCGAGGTCGTGAACGTGCAGGACACCGAACCCATGATGCTTGACCGCCAACTCGAGGTCTGCGGACGCCTGGTCAAAAGACTTGCCAGTCTCAACGATGTAATACACGGGTCACCCAGCGCTCAGAGCGCACGGCCGTCGAAATGTGTGATCGGGATTTTTTCCAGCTCGATGTTCTCGAGACAGCGAATGTTGATGGCAGCCATGGCATTGCCCTTCTTGTCGACGCCTTCGCCGTAGGGATGCATTCCACAGTGTGGACAAAAGCGGTGCTTGATGACGTGCTTGTTGAACGTGTACGTGCTCGCGTTTTCGTCCGGCGTCAGGAGTTGCAATTGCTCCCGAGGGACGAACCACATGAGAGTCCCCTTGCGCTGGCAGATCGAACAGTTGCAGGACGTCGCGCCGGCGAGCGTTCCTTCAACCTGGAACGCAATGCGTCCGCAATGGCAGCTTCCCTTGTAGAGCATGTGTTGTCTCCGATGAAGGCAAGTTCGACTTGGATGCCAGAGGCCTTTCCGAGGACTCTACCGCAGGTGCCGGGCCGAACGCTGCTTGGCATTGTTGGAGATCAGCGTGATGAATACCACTCGAGAACTTCGCTGATGCTCGATGTTTCCACGTCCACCAGGAGAGAGGCGATGTCGTAATGTGCTCTCGATGCCGCAATTGCGGCAAGTACCGACTGGCAGAAAGCCGCGTCCCACGGCCTGGAGGCCGCTGCGGCAGCGAGGGCGGGAATGCCGTCGAGTGCGCGCCGATAGTCAGGGTAGATATCGCCCGGAACTTCAGCGTGGCGCCGGTGCCGCGCCAATTCGATTGCTGCGGGCAGCAGAAAGTAACTGAAGGTCGTACGTTCCGGCTCCCGGGCCGCGGCCCCGATGATGTGTGGGACGGCGGCAAAGGAGGCAGGGTGGACGTCGCCCTGATGGCATAGGCGGCTCCAGAGGCTGAACCATGGCTCCGACCTGGAAGGCGTCTCCGCGGGAAAAGACGCAAGCTGGGCAAGCAGACCCGGCACAAGCTCGGCAGGGCCGTAAGCATCGGTCAGCGTCCGCCAGCGCTCACTGGTGAGCTCAGGCAAGTTGACTGTCCACTGGAACCGCCTGTTCGA
>JBATEA010000455.1:0-2112 GCA_049663745.1 Steroidobacteraceae bacterium
GATCGCGGAGTCGCTGTCCACGGACGGTGTCCACGTCGCGCGGCGCACGGTCGCCAAGTACCGGGAGGCGCTCGGCCTCCCGCCGTCGAGCGAGCGCCGGCGGATCGCCACACAACGGAGGAATTCACCATGCAGTTGAAGCTCACTGGCCACCACATCGATGTCACACCGGCCTTGCGCGACTATGTCGAGAAGAAGCTCGATCGCGTGATGCGGCACTTCGACCACGTGATCGACGTGCACTGCGTGCTGACCGTCGAGAAGCTCGAGCACAAGGCGGAAGCGACACTGGGGGTCAGCGGGGCAACGATCCATGCCGATGCGATCGACGGCGACATGTACGCAGCCATCGACGCGCTCGCCGACAAGCTCGATCGCCGCATGCGCAAGCACAAGGAGAAACTGACCGATCATCACGCAGCCGAAGTCGTACGCGGCCGGCCATCCTGAGACGGTGTCCCCGGAAGCAGCCGGCATGACCCGTCTTGTCGTCGTCAGCGGCCTGTCGGGATCGGGCAAGAGCGTCGCGCTCAACATGCTCGAGGACCTCGGCTGGTACTGCATCGACAACATCCCGGCCGGGCTGGTGCAGAGCCTGGTCGCGCACTCGGTGCAGACCGAGGAACCGATCTACCGCCGGCTCGCGGTCGGTCTCGATGCCCGCAATCGCCCTGCCGACCTGGCCTCGATTCCCGCCCTGGTCTCGAGCCTCACGAAGGCGGGACTGCGCTGTGAGATCCTGTACCTGCACGCCGAGGACGAGGTGCTGCTGCGGCGCTACGCCGAAACGCGCCGCCGCCATCCGCTGGCGGGCGCGGGCAAGAGCCTTGCCGATGCGATCGCCGAGGAGCGGCGCCTGCTGCACCCGCTGATCGACAGCGCGGACCTCGTCATCGATACCTCGCGCATGAGCGTGCACGAACTGCGCGACCTGGTCGGCCAGAGGGTCGAGCCGCAGGCACCGGGCCGGTTGTCCATCCTGTTCGAGTCATTCGGCTTCAAGCACGGCACGCCGGGCGACGCGGATTTCGTATTCGACGCGCGGACGCTGCCGAATCCCTACTGGGAGCCGACGCTGCAGGCGCTGACCGGTCGCGACGGGCCGGTCGTCGCGTTTCTCGAGGCGAGCCCGCAGGTACACCGGATGGTCGATGACCTCGTGCGATTCCTGGACGGCCGCATACCGGATTACCAGTCCGCAAATCGCGGCTACCTGACCATCGCGATCGGCTGCACCGGTGGACAGCATCGCTCGGTGTACCTGGTCGAGCGGCTCGCCGCGCACTTCAGGCCGCGTTACCCGCAACTGCTCGTCCGTCACAACGCCTTGCCGAAGTGACGGTCGAGCTCCAGGAATGAACTGATCTCTCCACGACGCGCCTCTGCATCCTGCTCGCCGAGACGGATCAGTTCACCCGTATAGGGCGCCTCGAACATCAGGTAGGACAGCAGCCGGCCACCGCGCGCGCCGGCGACGCCGAGCACGCGCAGCAGCGCCCGCAGCGTGCGCGGCATCGCGGCACGGTGTGCGACCGCGATCTCGGCCGGGTCGCTGCGCGGCAGCATCATCAGGGTCTGGATGCGCCGCAGTCCGAGCGGCATCGCGCAGCCTTGCAGGTGATCGAGGAGCGCGTTGGTGCGCTCGAGGCTCTCCAGGTCCGCGTACAGGCCCTCCATGAACAACGTGTCCAGCATGAAACCGAACATCTCGCCGATGTCGGGTGCCCTGTCGGGTACCGGCGGATCGCGGTGCGAACTGCGGGCGCCGATCACGAGAATGCGATCGACCCCCAGGTGAATCGCCGGGGCGAGCGGCATCGACTGGCGCATCGCGCCGTCGCTGAAGTGGAAATGCCCGATCGGCACCGCCGAGAACAGCAACGGGATCGCGGAGCTCGCCATCAGGTGATCGAGCGTGATATCTGCTGCGATACCGCGTCGGCCGGCACGGTTCCAGGGTTCGAAGGGCCGCGCGGTCTGGACGAAGGTCACGGATTCGCCGCCGCCCAGGCCGGTCGCTGTCACCGCGATCGCCTCGAGTGCTCCAGTGCTGATGGCATGCGATAGCCGCGCGAAATCGATCTCACGCGCCAACAGCGAACGCAGCGGCGA
>JBATEA010000456.1:0-2122 GCA_049663745.1 Steroidobacteraceae bacterium
GACCCGCTGGGACGTCATCGAATTCAAGCTCGATTGATGCTGATCAGCGTCGGAATACGGATGGCGGCGTCAAACGCCGGCTTGGGCCTGCGGCTGCCGTTTCCGAGATCGGCCGGGAGGCGATTGCCGGTGGCGCCCGGGTCCTGGACCTTGGCGCGATACAGGGCGTCCAGGAACCCGATAATGCGGGTGGCGCAGGCGTCCGCTTCATCCTGAGACATCTTGCGCACGGTCGCCACCACGGCGGTCTCGCCGCGCTGTGGGCTGACCTGGATCATGCGCTTGCATAGGGACTCGAAATCAGCGCGCAATTCGTTCGGCATGTCGGACGCCGGCATGTCTTGCAAATGACGTGAGAAGGCGTCCGCAAGCCTTTGTTTTAAGGCGGTCGACTTGGCCAGCTCAAGCGTGGCCTTGTGAAAGCTCTCCCAGGCGGCAGCACTCATACGGTGTCCGTAACTCCCTGATTCAGCAACTAGTTCGAGTGCAGTAGAAATTCCAAGAATCCAAGCCTGACACCGTGCATCGACCAAGGATCCCCGCTCCTTCAAATCGATACGAATGGAATATAGCGCGATTTCTGGAATTGTGAAGCGACGGCTGGCGCATTTCTTGCGCTGGTTCAAGAAATTAGGTTCTATACTTCCAGGACTGTACACAAAGCGATCGCAATGCATCCCGCAGAAAGCAGACAGGTGCTGATCCTTGGCGCATTGGCGCAGCCGTCGCGACTGCGCATCGTCTTGCTCGTTGCCGAGGCCGGGGCCGCGGGTATTGCAGCCGGGGCGATCGCGCGCGCCTTGCATTGCCCGGCGTCGACTTTGTCGTTCCACTTGAAGGAACTGAGCCGCGCCGGGCTCTTGGACGCGCGCGCGCGCGGGCGGTTCGTGATCTACGCCCTGCAGCCGGGCGTCCTCGAGGAGCTCGCGCGGTTCATCAGGGGGCTGGGCGGCGCACCGACGGCGCCAGGCAAGCCGCGGCCGGCACGCGCGGGGCGTACTGCCTCCAAAGGCAGGACGACCGATCGCGGTCAGCTGTCGATGTTCAGCGACTGAGCGCGCCGCGGCGGGTCAGTTGCGCACCAGGTGCGCGACAAAATCGTCCACTGCCGTCGCGTCGAGACGTGCGGCATCGGCGAACAGTTCCTGGATGCGGCGGCATTGCCGTTCCGGAAACAGCGCTGCCACCGACGAGCCGAATTTCTTCAGTAACTGGGGATAACCTTCGGCGCGCCGCTTGCGATGACCGATCGGAAAATCCACCTGAACGCGCGGCGTGCTGCCACCGTCAGTGAAGAACACCTGGATCGCATTGCCGATGTAGCGCTTGTCCGGCGCGTAATAGTCGGCCGTGAACTGCGGATTCTCACGGACCTCCATGCGCGCGCGCAGGCGATCGATGCGCGGATCCGCCGCGACGTCGTCCTCGTAGTCCGCCGCGGCCAGCCGGCCGAAGATCAATGGCACGGCCACCATGTACTGGATGCAATGATCGCGGTCCGCCGGATTCCCGAGCGGCCCGGTCTTGTCGATGATCCGAACGCCGGGTTCCTGCGTCTCGATGACGATGCGTTCGATTGCGTCGAGCCGGTCCCTGACTTCGATGTGCAGCTGCATGGCGCATTCCACTGCCGTCTGCGCATGGAACTCCGCCGGATAGCTGATCTTGAACAGCACGTTTTCCATGACGTAGCTGCCGAATTTCCGACAGAAGAAGAATGCCTGGCCACGGAACAGCACGTCGTAGAAGCCCCATCTGGGCGCCGTCAAGGCCGACGGATAGCCCATTTCGCCGCTCATCGCGATCAGCGCATGTCGCAGGCCGCGACTCGTCGCGTCACCTGCTGCCCAGCTCTTGCGTGAACCCGCGTTCGGCGCATGCCGGTACGTGCGCAGCGCGCCGCCGTCGATCCAGGCGTTGGAAACCGCGTTGATCACCTGTTCGCGCGTTCCGCCGAGGAGCGCCGTCACAACTGCCGTCGTCGCGACCCGCACCAGGATCACGTGATCGAGCCCTACGCGATTGAAGGAAGTCTCGATTGCCGTGATGCCCTGGATCTCATGGGCCTTGATCATGGCCGTCAGCAGGTCGCGCACGACGAGTGGCCTGCGCCCCTCGGCAA
>JBATEA010000457.1:0-2114 GCA_049663745.1 Steroidobacteraceae bacterium
GAGGATATCCGGGACCTGATCGTCAAGGGCGAGAAGATCCGGGTGGTCGAAGACAAGACCGGGGAAGACATCACCCGGCTGATCCTGCTCCAGGTCATCGCCGAGCAGGAGCAATTCGGCAAGCCGATCCTGACGACCCAGCTGCTGGAATCGATCATCCGCTACTACGGCGGTCCGATGCAGGATTTCATGGCGGGTTACCTCGAGCAGAGCGTCGCGGCCTTCATGCGTCAGCAGGAAAGCGTCCAGCAGCAGATTTCCCAGATGCTGAGCAGCGCGCCGCCACCGATGAACGCGATGGCCGAGTTGACCCGCCAGAACATGGAACTCTGGAATCGCATGCAGGAAGGCATGCTCGCGATGATGGTTTCACCGCGCCAGACGCGCGCCGCCGGTGAACCGGGCGGCGCCGACGAGCCGGGCGAGGCAACGGCTGCCGCGACCCCGCGGCAGGGCAATCTCTGATCGCAGCTGCCCCGGTCTAGGCGCGCGCGCGAGCGCCAGCCGCATGTTCCCAGGCGAGCATCGCCCGCTTGCGTTCGACTCCCCAGCGATAACCGCCGAGCCCGCCGTCGCGTCGCAGCACGCGGTGGCAGGGAATGAGCCACGCCACCGGATTTGCCCCGACCGCCTGGCCAACAGCGCGGCTGGCCGCAGGCTGGCCGATGGCACGCGCAATCGCCGAATAGCTGGTCGGCCCGCGCGATCCGAGCTCCAGCAGCGCCTGCCAGACCTTGAACTGGAAATTGGTGCCAGACAGGGACAGCGCCACCTTGCCGCGCTGCTCGACAAAAACCTGCGTCGCCAGCGCAGCAATCGCCGCGTCGTCGCGAACAAGCGTCGCGCGCGGCCAGCGTACTTTCAGCTGGGCGAGCGCCGCGTTGTCGGATCCGTCCACGAACACGAGATGCGCGAGGCCGCGCGCGGACAGCGCAGCGTGGATGCGACCGAATGGCGATGCGGCGTATCCGTGGCGCAGCCGGACGCCGAATCCGCCATCCTTGTATTCTCCGGGCGTCACGGCATCGAAGCTGACGAACAAGTCGTGCAGGCGGCCGCCGCCGGATAGCCCTGCGGCCCACGCAGCCGCGAGCACCGAGCCGCGCTCATCCAGCTCCTGTTTCGCGACAGACAATGCGACGGTGCGCAGATAACGGGTCGGCGACAGCCCCGCCCAGCGGCGGAATTCCCGTGAGAAATGAAACACGCTGAGTCCGGCGACGCGCGCCAGTTCATCGAGTCCTGGCTGGCGCTCGTGGTGGCGGTCGATGTGCGCGATGACGCGCTCCATGCGCCGGTAAGCCGAGGATTCGCTTGATGATGACTGTGTCATGGTGGCGCTACATTGCAGTGCAGCGCTTGCGCCGGCAACCCGGATTTTGCTGGATGTTCAGTCGGCCTTCTTGCCCTTCTTTTCAGTGATGCTGCCGATCGGCAGCGTGCCCGTTTCATTGAACGGGATCGAACGCAGCATGCCGAGCCGCGTCGACAGCTTGCCTTTCAGCCGGTATTCGACGTCGTCGCGCGAATTGCGGTCGCCGCTCAAGATCCGCATCAGCGCGGTCGCCGCATTGGCGGTGACATTCATGTCGAATTCGGCCTCACCGTTGGCCGGTACCGTGAATTCGCGCGCCGACACGCCGTGGGCGAATGGTTCGCCCGCCAGTTCGACGTCCACGCTCAGTCCGTTGACCGGCAGTTCGATCTCGTTTGGATTCTGGACGCGCAGCCGCACCTCGAGCTTCTGCTCGAAGAGATTGGCGTCCACCGTCCTGAGGCCGACGAATGCCACATGCGGTGTCTCGAGCTTCGTCCCCAGACCCGCACATCCGGCCAGCCCGAGTGTCAGCAACAGCGCAACCGCGGATTTCATGATTCGATCTTATCGGAGCGACGCCAGGACGGCTCGGGGTCCAGGGGTATCGAATATCGAAATTGTAGCTTGACTAGTACTAACTTAGTAGTATTATCTACTCCATCACGCTGACAGATGGGTAGCGCTCCGTGGAGCAAGAAACCGACCCGAATGCCGGTACCGAGGACGCCTCCGAACAGGAGCGGCTATCGCAGAAATTTCAGCGCGAGCTGAATGCCGGTCTCGTGGGCCTGGTTCT
>JBATEA010000458.1:0-3693 GCA_049663745.1 Steroidobacteraceae bacterium
TTCGTGATCCACATCTTGCTGCCATTCAGCACGAAGCCGTCGCCGCGGCGATCGGCACGCGTGCGCATCGAGATGACATCGGAGCCGGATCCCGGCTCGCTCATTGCGAGCGCCCCGACATGCTCGCCACTGATCAGCTTCGGCAGGTAGCGGCGCTTCTGTTCGTCATTGGCCCAGCGGCGCAGCTGGTTCACGCAGAGGTTCGAATGCGCGCCGTAGGACAGGCCGATCGAGCCAGAGGCGCGGCTGATCTCCTCCATCGCGACCACGTGCTCGAGATAGCCGAAGCCCATGCCGCCGTATTCCTCGGGAACGGTCATGCCGAGCAGTCCCATGGCGCCGAGTTCGGGCCACAGTTCGCGCGGGAAATGGTTGCTGCGGTCGATCTCGTCGGCGCGCGGCGCGATCCGGCGGAGAGCGAACTCACGCACGGCGCGGCGCAGGTCGTCGGCACGCTCGCCAAGCTGGAAGTCGAATTCCACCTCGAACATGGCTCCTCCGGGGCGGCCAGCGCCCCCCTTGTCAGGCGCATATTATTGTCCGACAATCCGACAGGCAAGCTTCAGACGGAAATATGCGATCTGTGTTCGAACCGCTAGGTTATGCGCCCGCCTACCTGCGTGTCTCCGAGACCATCCGGGACCGGATCCTGCGCCGTGAGCTCAAGGAGGGGGAGGCGCTGCCCACCGAAACCGAGCTGGCGCGCCAGTTCGAGGTGAACCGTTCGACCGTGCGCGAGGCATTGCGCAAGCTCGAGAGTAGCGGGCTGCTGGGACGCCGAGCCGGCGGCAAGCGGCTGTATGTCACCCGGCCGACGCGCGAGTCCGTGGGAGGCGGTCTTTCGCAGGCCCTGACCCTGCACGAGACGCGGGTCGTGGACGTCTGGGAGGCACTGCAGGCAGTCCAGCCGGGTATCGCGCAGGCGGCGGCGCAACGGCGGTCGCCGGAGGCGCTCGAGCGCCTCGCAGCTTCGGCCAGGCGTTTTGCCAGCCGGCGCGCCGATCGCGACTCCGCGGTCGAGGACGTCGCGGATTTCTTCAATGCGCTGGGGGAAGCCAGCGATAACCCGGTCTTCGTGCTGCTGAACGAGCCGCTGTTGCGGCTGCTGAAACCAAGCCTGTCCATCATCATCGATCGGGTGCCGCAGGCGCGCGGCCGCATCGAGTCCGCGCAGAAACACATCGTGCACGCTGTGGCTGCGAAGGATGCGGACACGGCTGCGGCCTGGATGACGCGCCACGTGCGCGATTTCCGCCGCGGCTACGAAGTGGCCGGCATCCCGCTATCCACGGAAGTCGGCCAGGACCTTGACGTCGATTGACGCGGTTTCAGGCGATTTCGACCGCGATCGCGGTGGCCTCACCACCGCCGATGCAGAGCGCGGCAACGCCACGCTTCTTGCCGCGCTTGATCAGCGCATGCAGCAAGGTGGTCAGGATGCGGGCACCCGTTGCGCCGATCGGATGGCCGAGCGCGCAGGCCCCGCCATTCACGTTGACGCGATCGTGCGGGATGCCGATGTCCTTCATCGCGGCCATGGTCACGACGGCAAAGGCCTCGTTGACTTCGAAGAGGTCCACCTCGCTGGCTTTCCAGCCGGCCTGCTTCAGGACCTTTGCGATCGCGCCCGCCGGTGCGGTCGTGAACCACTCGGGGGCCTGGGCAAAGCTTGCATGCGCGACGATCCGCGCGATCGGCTTGAATCCCTGAGCTGCCTGCGGGCTCGCGAGCAGGAGCGCAGCCGCCCCATCGGCGATGGACGACGAACTCGCCGCCGTGACCGTGCCGTCCTTCGCGAAGGCGGGCTTGAGACTCGGGATCTTGTCGATCGAGACGCTGAACGGCGTTTCATCCTGCGCAACCGTGCGCTCGCCTTTGCGATCGGCGACCGTGACTGGCGCGATTTCGGCCTCGAAGGCCCTGGACTCGACGGCCGCGAGGGCGCGGCGGACCGATTCGGCGGCGAAGGCGTCCTGGTCGGTGCGCGAGAAGCCGTATTTCGCGGCTGTCGCATCGGCGAAGCAGCCCATCAGCTTGCCGTCCCAGGGACTCTGCAGTCCGTCGTAGAACATGTGGTCGAGGATCTCGCCGTGACCCATTCGGTAGCCGGCGCGGGCTTTGGGCAACAGGTAAGGGGCGCCGGTCATGGACTCCATGCCGCCCGCCAGGATCAGTTGAGCGCCGCCGGCCGCAATCTGGTCCGCCGCGAGCATCACCGCTTTCATGCCGGATCCGCACATCTTGTTGACGGTGGTGGCCGGGACCGAGATCGGCACGCCCGCGGCAATCGCGGCCTGGCGCGCCGGTGCCTGGCCCTGGCCGGCGGGCAGGACGCAGCCCATGACGACTTCATCGACTTTCGCCGGGTCGGCCCCGGCGCTCGCGAGGGCCGCTTTCAGGGCGGTCGCACCGAGGGCAGGGGCGGCGACCGTCGCGAAAGTCCCAAGCATCGAGCCGATCGGCGTGCGCCTGGCGGCAAGGATGACGACTGGATTCTGAGCCATGTGATTGATCCTGCAAGAATATCTTGTGACAAAACGGCAATCTGCAAGGCTGCGTTGCAGGGCTTCCGTGCGTTATTCTTTCATTTTGCTCTGCAAAAAGACAGGACTCACGGCGCGACGGCGTCAGCTGGCGACGGCCAGACCCTGGCGGTTCTGGAGCAGCTGCAGCAGGCGCTGTCGCAGCTCTTCGAAACGCAGTGGCTTGTGCAATACGGTGATGCGCTCGGGCAGGCCGCCACGCTCGTTGATCGTGTGCCCGGTCAGCGCCGTCACGACAATGACCTCGAGTTCGCTGATCGCCTCGGAGGCCTGCAGGGACCGGATCATCTCGAAGCCGTCGATGCCCGGCATGCGCAGATCCGTGATCAGGAGGTCAGGACGGGATGCGCCGATGCGGACCAGTGCGTCGAATCCACTCGGGACGCTGTGCAGTTCGATGGGCAGGCCCCAGGACCCCAGATGCAGCTCGAACAGGCGCCGGAAATCCGGCTCGTCCTCGACGATCAGGACCTGGTAACGGCCGTTCTCCGCGCGCCGCGCCAGTTCGCTGCCGCGCCTGCGCAGCAAATCATCAACCGAGGACACCAGGATCCGGCGGTGGCCACCCGGCGTCTTCCAGGCGCGCAGCACGCCGGCCTCGGACCAGAGCTGCACGGTGCGCAGCGACACGCGCAGGCGCGCGGCGGCTCCGCGCGTCGAGCAGACATCCTCGCCGGTGTCTTCGATCGGGTACCCGGCCATTTGCTGCGACCTGTTCATCGCGTGACCCATGCATGACAGCACCAGTCGGGCCCACAATGCAATCCGCCGGCCGCCCGGACGGGCAGGATTTGTGTGGACACCGGCTGCCGCTACACTGTCTGTCCGGTCCGCTGGAGGCGCGAGATGAGCAGTCCCGCCGAACGTATTGACAGGGACGCCGACCCGGCGCGCGGGCCCCTGCGGTTCGTGAGCGCGGCGTCGCTGTTCGACGGCCACGACGCGGCGATCAACATCATCCGCCGGATCCTGCAGGCCCACGGCGCCGAGGTGATCCACCTCGGCCACAACCGCAGCGTCGCCGACATCGTCCGCGCCGCCATCCACGAGGATGCCGACGGCATCGCCGTCAGCAGCTACCAGGGCGGCCACAACGAGTACTTCCGCTACATGGTGGACATGTTGCGCGAGCGGGGCGCAGGCCACATCA
>JBATEA010000459.1:0-2355 GCA_049663745.1 Steroidobacteraceae bacterium
GCCCTGCACAAGTCGGTGCGCGACAGCGATCCGGATGCGGCGCTGTACTGGTTGTGCCGCATGCTCGACGGCGGTTGCGATCCCGGCTTCATCGCGCGACGCATGGTGCGCATGGCGAGCGAAGATATCGGCAACGCCGACCCGCGCGGGCTGACGCTGGCGCTCGCCGCCTGGGACGGATTCGAGCGGCTCGGCAGCCCGGAAGGGGAGCTCGCGCTCGCCCAGGCTTGCGTGTTCATGGCCTGCGCGCCGAAGAGCAATGCCGTCTACAAGGCCTATGGCTCGGCGATGGACGATGCGCGCGGCCTCGGCACGCTGGAGGTGCCGCTGCATCTGCGCAACGCACCGACAAAGCTGATGAAGGAACTTGGCTACGGCAAGGGCTATCGCTATGCCCACGACGAGCCCGGGGCGCTCGCGCCGGGTCAGAGGCATTTCCCGGACGGCATGGAGCCTCGCATCTACTATCATCCGGCGCCGCGCGGGCTGGAACTGCGCCTGCTCGAGTCGTTGAAGCGGAAGGACGACCATGCTTGACGCACGGCAGTTGCGGCTGGACCCTGATGCCGTGGCGCGAAACCTGGCGCGACGCGGCCATCGCTTCGACATTACGCGATTCACCGAGCTGGAAATGCGGCGCAAGGACGCACAGGTCGGCGTCGATGCGCTGCGCAGCGAGCGAAACAGCCGTTCGCGCACCATCGGCCAGGCCAAGTCGCAGGGGCAGGATATTGCGCCGCTGCTGGCCGAGGTCGAGACACTCGGCGCGCGCCTGGAAGCCGCGGAGCGCACATTGACGGCGCTGCAGGGTGAACTGGAGGCGTTGCTGCTCGACCTGCCGAACTTGCTCCACGAAAGCGTCCCCGCGGGACGCGATGAATCGGCCAACGTCGAGATTCGCCGTCACGGCGAGCCGCGGCGCCTGGATTTCGAGCCTGCCGATCACGTGGCGATCGGAGAGAGCCTGGACGGCCTCGACCTCGCTGCCGCCGGCCGTATTTCCGGCGCGCGCTTCGCGGTGCTGACCGGCCCGGTCGCATCGCTGCATCGCGCGCTCGCGCAATTCATGCTGGACCTGCACCAGCGCGAGCACGGCTACCGCGAGATCTACGTGCCGTATCTCGTCTCAAGGGCGACGTTGACCGGGACCGGCCAACTTCCTAAATTCGAGCAGGATCTGTTCAAGCTGGCGCGTGGCGAGACGGATGGCGAACTGTTCCTGATTCCGACGGCCGAAGTGCCGCTGACGAATCTGGCAGGCGACCGCATTTTCGAACCCGCGCAGCTGCCGCTGAAACTCGTCGCCCATACGCCCTGCTTCCGTTCAGAAGCGGGTTCCTACGGCAAGGACACGCGCGGACTGGTCCGCCAGCACCAGTTCGACAAGGTCGAGCTGGTGCAGGTCGTCCGGCCTGCGGATTCCTATCAGGCGCTCGAGGAACTGACCGCCCATGCGGCCCGCGTGCTGGATTTGCTGGAATTGCCGTACCGGGTGGTCGCGCTCTGCGCGGGCGACGTCGGATTCAGCAGTTCGAAGACTTACGATCTCGAGGTCTGGCTGCCGGGGCAGGGGAAGTATCGCGAGATTTCTTCATGCAGTAATTGCGAGGCATTCCAGGCGCGTCGCATGCAGGCACGCTGGCGCAATCCCGAAACGGGAAAACCCGAACCGGTGCATACGCTGAACGGCTCGGGCGTTGCGGTGGGCCGCGCACTGATCGCCGTGCTGGAGAATTACCAGCAGGCAGACGGCTCGGTCGTCGTGCCCGCCGTGCTCCGCTCCTACCTGGGAGGCCTCGCGCGCATCGCGCCGGCGTGAACCGCGATTGTGAACGCGACTTGCGGGTGTCGATGGCGCAGCCGACAATCCCCGCCGCACCGGATTGCAGCGGAGAGGTGGCAGAGCGGTTGAATGCACCGGTCTTGAAAACCGGCAAAGTCGCAAGACTTTCGTGAGTTCGAATCTCACCCTCTCCGCCAAATGAACTCGCCGCGAGCCAAGGCCTCGGGCCAAGGAACATTGCGGGGGTGCACCCTTGGAGCCGTGCGGGGCGAAATCCGAATTTACGGACTCGAGGCGTCCAGGATTCCAACGTAGTCGTCGTAGTCGCGATCCCCGCCGCCGTGATCTCCGCTGCCGTCCTCAAGCAGCACCAGAATCCGGTTGGTCGGATCGCTCACGATCTGGTTGTTGTCGTCCAGGTAGGCGTACGCAATGCTCGCGTATCCAAAGCCAGGGACCATCATCATTGGCGATTGGCCATTCAAGACAATCCTGACGTCGGGATCCAGATTCATCGCCCAGAACTCGACGTTGGCCACTCCGGAGTTCTGGGTGACCGACCACGAGAGCTG
>JBATEA010000460.1:0-2550 GCA_049663745.1 Steroidobacteraceae bacterium
CAGGAATGCATGCACTTCGGCCCGCGACGGGCCGTCGGCGCGCAGCAGCGCAAGGTAAGAATAAGGCGGCCATCCGGTGGCGCTGCGCTCCTCGAGCGCCCGTACCGCAAAGCCTTCGTATCCTTCGGTGATCAGGCATTGCAGCAGCGGATGCTGCGGGTAGCAGGACTGGATCAGGACTTCGCCCGGCCGGTCGCCGCGTCCCGCGCGGCCTGCGACCTGCACGATCTGCTGCGCGAGACGCTCGCTGGCGCGGAAATCCGCGCCGAACAGTCCCTGGTCAGCCGCCAGCACGACGACCAGCGTGACGTCCGGGAAGTCGTGCCCCTTGGTCAGCATCTGCGTGCCGAGCAGGATGCGCGCGTGGCCGTCCACGACGGAGTTCAGCGCCTTTTCAATGTCGCCGCGGCGCCGGATCACGTCGCGGTCCACGCGCACCAGCGGCGCCTGCGGGAAGAGTTGGGCAAGCAGAGCCTCGACGCGCTCTGTTCCTTCGCCGACGGGCCTCAGCTCCGAGCCGCAGCGCGGGCAGCCGTAGGGCATCGCCTGTTCTGCGCCGCAGTGATGGCAGGTCAGGCGCGCCTGGCGCAGGTGCACGGTGAGCCGCGCATCGCAGGCCGTGCAGGGCGCGATCCAGGCGCAGCCAGGGCAGAAGAGCGTCGGCGCATATCCGCGGCGATTGAGGAACACGAGCACCTGGCCTGAAGCGGCAAGGTGCCGCTCGATCGCGGCCAGTGCAGGCTGCGACAGTCCGTCGCGTGCCGCATGCAGCCGCAGGTCGATGACGCCGACGCGCGGCTTGCCGGCGCGCCCGGTGCGTTCCGGCAGCGAGAGTTTCACGTACCGGCCCGCCGCCGCATTGGCGAGGCTCTCGAGCGACGGCGTCGCGGAACCGAGAATGACCGGCACGCCCGAGCGCTGTGCGCGCGCGACCGCAAGATCGCGTGCCGAATAGCGGAAGCCGTCCTGCTGCTTGTAGGAAGGATCGTGCTCTTCGTCCACGACCACGAGTCCGAGCGCCGGCATCGGCGTGAAAATGGCCGAGCGCGTGCCGATCACGACGGGTGCAGTGCCCGTCGCTGCCGCGCGCCAGGCGGCGAAGCGCGCGCCGTCCGCCATCGAGGAATGCAGCGCCACGACCGGCGCACTCAGGCGTTCCTGGAAACGCCCGACCAGCTGCGGCGTCAGCGCAATCTCCGGCACCAGCACGAGCGCTCCGCGCCCCGCGGCCAGCACGCGCTCGATCAGCTGCATGTAGACCTCGGTCTTGCCGCTGCCGGTGACGCCGTGCAGCAGAAACGCCGCGTAGCGGCCGAGGGCGGCATCGATCGCGCTGCAGGCCGCGGACTGGTCAGGGGTCAGCACAGGACCTGCGCGGCCGGGCCCGGCGCGCGGCGCGGGCTCGGGCCGCTCGAGCGATTCGAGCCAGCCGCGGCCAGCGAGTGACTTCAATGCGGCGCCGAGGCCGGCCTGCGCGATGGTTTCCATGGCGACGCTGCCATGGCCGATCAGGTCGAGCAGCTGCTGCTGGCGGCGGCCGAGGCGCGGTGACTTCGCGAGCGCGGCGAGGCCGCGCTCCGATAATCGCCACGCAAGTTCGCTGCGCTGGGCGCTGCCGCCCTCGCGAAGAGCAACCGGGATCGCCGCGAACAGCACTTCGCCGAGCGGATGGTGGTAATAATCCGCCGCCCAGCCCAGGAGCGCGAAAGTGACCGGATCCCACAGCGGTTCGCCATCGATCATTTCGAGCGCGCGCTTCAACCGCGATGCCGGCAGCTCGCTTTCGGCCGCGATCGCAGCGATGACGCCGACGGCGCGCCGCTTGCCGAGCGGCACGCGAACGCGCTGTCCAGGAGCAGCCGGCGCAGCTGCAGCCGCCGGTGGCAGGTAGTCGAAACGCCTGCGCAGCGGCGTGTTCAGGATGACTTGCAGGATGGGGTGGTCTGAGCGCAAAAACGTTCTATTTATCAATAAGTTGTAAAGTATCAGCGGCGGGCGTCAACAAATCGGCGGAGCCCACGTTATATCACCGTGAAGCAGCGTTCATTGGCGCGATATGCGTGCGGGAGGGGCTTGTGATCGGCTCTGCTACGCTTTCCTGGCCGATGCCGTTGATCGGCGGACTGATGGCGCGGGAGACGGCAGTGGACCGGGAGCGGGCACTCGGGCGATTCCTGGCCGGCATCGAGAAGCGCGCCTACCGGATCGCGCGGATCTCGCTGCGCGACCACGACGAGGCGCTCGACGTCGTGCAGGACTCGATGATCAGCCTGGCGCGCAGCTATGCAGGGCATCCTGAAGAGCATTGGCGGCCATTGTTCTACCGGATACTCCGTAACCGGATCACCGACTGCCAGCGCCGCCGCCGCGTGCGCCAGGGCGTGATTGCCTGGTGGCCGGGACTTGCCACGAAAAACGGGCCGCCGGACCCGGTCGAATCGGCGCGCGATCCGTCGGGCACGCCGGATGAACAGCTCGAAGGCGAGGAATTGCTCGCGGGCATCGAGCGGGCGCTGGCCGGCATGAGCGCGCGCCAGCGCGAGGCATTCC
>JBATEA010000461.1:0-2005 GCA_049663745.1 Steroidobacteraceae bacterium
CGGGGCGGCGTATCTGGATAGCCAGCTCGGCACCTTCAGCGACGTCCAGGATCCGTTTTGCCTTTGCATCGTGGACCTGACGGGCCGGAGGGCGCCGTTCTCGCCGGAGCTGACCGCGAATATCGGAATCGCATACGACTTACCGGTCGGCAATTTCACCGTGACGCCGCGTGTCGATTATTCCCACGTCGATCCCACCCAGGCCGCATTGTGGGCTACAGACAGGGAAACCCTGGATTCGCGGGACCTGTTCAACGTGCAGATCCGGCTTGTGCCGTCGTCGAACAAGTGGTCGGCGACCCTCTGGGGCACCAACGTGGGTGACAGGCAATACATCGCGGGCATCCAGAACAATGCGTCGCTCTACTACGCCGCCCCGCCGGCCCAGTACGGCTTGAGAGTCAAGTATAACTTCTGACCTTCGCGCACCCTGGCGGGGGATACTGCGGTTCGCTGCGGCATTCCCCCCGCTTGGCTGAGCGGCCGTGACTTCCGCAACCGCAGCGCAGGGTGACGCCGGCACGGCGCTTTCCGCGACCGGTGAAAAGCCCGCGGACCTGCGCGGCCAGATTTCCTGGGCGCTGTTCGAGTTCGCACGCTCGCCCTACATCAGCCTGGTCTACATCTTCGTGTTCCCGCCCTATTTCGCGAATGTCGTCATCGGCGATCCGGTGCGCGGCCAGGCGGCCTGGAGTCTTGCGAACACCATCGTCGGCATCTGCGTCGCGCTGCTCGCGCCCCTGCTCGGCGCCATATCCGACCGGACCGGACCGCGAAAACCCTGGCTCGCCACCGTCGCAGTCGTCATGGCGGTTTGCTGCATCGCGCTCTGGTTCGCGATGCCGGGAGCCGTGGGCGGTCTGCCGGTCAACGTGATCTTGCTGCTGGTCGTAATCCTTGCAACCTGCTTCCAGTTCACCGAGGTGTTCCACAGCGCAATGCTGGCCTCGATCGCGACCAATGATCGTATCGGGGGGCTCTCCGGTTTCGGTATATCGACCGGCAATCTCGGCACGCTGATCGCGATGCTCGTGATGCTGTTCGGCGTCGCGCTGCCGGCATCGGGGGTAACGATCGGTGGCCTGCTGCCGGACAAGCCCTTGTTCGGGCTCGATCCCGCTACGTATGAACATGACCGCATCGCAGGCCCGGTGGCAGGCATATGGTTCCTGATTTTCATCGTGCCCCTGCTGTTGTGGACGCCGGATCGTCCCGCCACGGGGATCTCGGCGCGCCGGGCGGTGCGCGAAGGACTGGGGCAGCTCTGGCTGACGATCAAGCGCGCGCGGCGCATATCCAATGTCATGCTGTACCTGCTGGCGCGGATGCTGTACACGGACGCGAAAGTGGCGATCCTGGCCTATTCCGGCATTTACGCGGCCGGCGTTTTCGGCTGGGGTCTTTCGGAATTGCTGCTGTTCGCACTGGTCCTGTCGCCGTTCTCGATCTCGGGCGGCTTCATCGGCGGCTGGCTCGACAATCGCCTGGGTTCGAAGCGGGCGATCCAGATCAGCGTCGGACTGAGTTGCCTCGGCATGGTAGGCGCCGTGTCCACCACGCCCGACCAGATCCTGTTCATGCGTTATGACGGGTCTGCTGCGGAACCGCTCTGGTCATTTCCGTTTTTTCAGACCCTGCCCGAGGTCGTTTACCTCGGCGTGTTCATGACACTCGCCATCACCATTACCGCCGCTTTCTGCACCAGCCGGACGATGATGGCGCGCATCGCTCCGGTATCGATGATGAGCCAGTTTTTCGGCCTGTATGCGCTCTCCGGAACCGCCACGTCTTTCCTCGGCCACGCGCTGGTGGCGATGTTTACGGCCGCGTTCAGCAGTCAGCGCGCAGGTTTCGCCTCGCTGATCTTCCTGCTGCTTGCCGGTTTCGCACTGATGCACTGGGTGCGGCAGGAGCGCGCGCCGGAGATCGCCTGATTTCCGCAGATTCGCGGGATTCACCCCGCCGACGCCGGTACTCGAATCGGATAAGCTCGGCTGGCTGACCG
>JBATEA010000462.1:0-3716 GCA_049663745.1 Steroidobacteraceae bacterium
CCCCGCGGAATTTCGTCTCGTCGACGTCGTGCCACTCGGGAATCCGTTGCGACGTCGGATCCGGCATCGCTCAGAGCGGCTTGCGGAATCGCAGCGTGAAGCGGTCGCTCTCGCCGATCGCCGCGTAACGTTCGCGATTCACGTCGCCCTCGCGGAAGGTCGGCGGCAGCGTCCAGACGCCCTGCGGATAGTCCTTGGCGTCCTTCGGATTCGCATTGATGCTGCTCTTCCCGATCAGCTCGAATCCCGCGGCTTTGGCGAGCGCGATCGCATAGTCCTCGCGTACATAGCCGGATTTCGCGTGCGGGTCCTGTGGCACGCTGTCCGACGCGTGGTGCTCGACCATGCCGAGGATGCCGCCCGGCTTCAGTGCCCTGAACATCGCCGCCAGCATCGGCTCGGCTGCATCGCGCGACATCCAGTTGTGCAGGTTGCGGAAGGTCAGCACCATGTCGACGCTGTCATCGGGAACGGGCTGCAGCGCATTCGGATGCTGCAACGCCGTAACGGTGGCCTTGCCGTACAGATCGGGACGCGATGCGAGCTTGTCGGCGAACGCCTTGATGCCGTCCTGTTGATACTTGCTGTCCATCTTCGGATCGAAGCCGGCGGCGATGTAGTGGCCGTGATCGCGCAGCACGGGCGCAAGCACCTCGGTGTACCAGCCGCCGCCACCCGGCCAGACCTCCAGGACCGTCATGTCCTGGCGCAGGCCGAAGAAGCTGAGCGTCTCCTTTGGATGGCGATAGACGTCCCGCGCACGATTGGCGACGGAGCGATGGTCGCCGGCGAGCGTCCTGTCGAGCGTGGCGATCGTCGCCGCATCGGTCACGGGTGCGGCTGCAGCGGGTTTCGTGGCGCCCGTACCGGTGCAGCCGCCGAACAACGTGGCCGCGACGAGCAATGTGGGAAGAATCGCGCGTGAAATCGTCATGATTATGACTCCGTTCAGGTTCTCAGTTCGGCGGTCGCGACGAGCTCGACCATCGCCTCCGGGAAAAAAAGCCTGGGCACTTCAACCGCGGTCACCGCCGGCGGCGCAGCGTGCGCCTGCCGGTAGCAGCGATCTCGCACGTGGGCCGCGCGCCCCAGCGCCACGATATCGGTCGTAAAAGCGACTTCATTGACGACGTCCACCAGCGTCAGGTCGGCAGCGGCGAGAGCAATCTGCAACCGGTCGTAGATGCGCTGGATCTGTGCCTCCATGTTGCCCGGGCCGACGACCTCCATCGCGTCATTGATCGCCGTCATGCCGGACAGGTACAGGGTCCCGTTCGAGCGGACCGCGGCGCTGATGTTGAAGCGCTCCTCGATCTCGCGACTGATCCGGATCACCTGCTCCCAGCGCGCCATGGATACTATTGTGCGCCGTCCGGCTCCAGGTAGGTGTAACCGGCGAGTTCCAGCTCGTAAAAGCGCTTCAGCGCCTGGCCTTCCGCCACCGAGAGGCGGCCGTCGCGCATGGCCCGCTCGCAGTCGCGAGCGAAGCGCGGGTAGAGCTCGTCGGTGTCGTATTGCATGTAGCCGAGCACGGTGTTCGCGGTGTCGCCCTTGATGATTTCCTCGATCCACCAGCCGTGCTCGTCATCGAGGCGGATGTGCACGACGTGCGTGTCGCCGAACAGGTTGTGAAGGTCGCCGAGCGTCTCCTGGTAGGCGCCGACGAGGAAGGCGGCAAGGAAGTAATCCTCGCCCGCACGCAGCTCATGCACCTCGAGCGCGCGCTTGATGTCGCGCAGCGACACGAAGCGGTCGATCTTGCCGTCCGAGTCGCAGGTGATGTCCGCGAGCACCGCACTGCGGCCGGGCCGCTCCAGCAGGCGATGCAGCGGCATGATCGGGAACAGTTGCTCGATCGCCCAGCTGTCCGGCAGCGACTGGAAGATCGACATGTTGCAGAAATAGGTGTCGGACAGCACCGCCTCGAGCCCATCCAGCTCCTCCGGGATTCGGCCCAGCCGGCGCGTGACATCGCGCACCTTCGCGCAGGTCGCCCAGTACAGGCGCTCGGCGAGGCTGCGCATCTCGATGTTCAGGTAACCGAGACTGAACATCTGCTGTGCCTGCTCCCGCGCCTGCTGGGCGTCATGCCAGCACTCGACGAGGCGACGCTCGCTGACGGTCGCGTGGGCATCGAAGAGATCCGCGACCGGTTGCGGCAGGCTGCCATCGTCCGTCGCCGCCCGGTCGGGGGCGCTGAACAGATCAAGGCGGCCTGCACCCAGCACGTTGAAGACCAGCACGCTGTGATGCGCCGCGATCGCGCGCCCGGACTCGCTGATGATCACCGGATGCGGCAAGCCGCGCGTATTGCAGACGCTCGCGACGCGGTAGACCACGTCGCTCGCATATTCGCGCAGCGAGTAGTTGGTGGATGACTCGAAATTGGTGCGCGAACCGTCGTAGTCGACGCCAAGCCCGCCGCCGACGTCGATGTACTCGAGGCCCGCCCCGAGCCTCGCGAGCTCCGCGTAGACCTGGGCGAGCTCGTTGACCGCGTCCTTGACGCGCCGTATGTCGTGCAGCTGCGAGCCCGGGTGGCAGTGCACGAGCTTCAGGCAATCCAGCATGCCGTGCGAGCGCAGCACCTCGACGAGGTCGAGAATCTCGGTCGTGAACAGGCCGAATTTCGAACGGTCGCCCGCGGATTCACGCCAGCGGCCGGCTCCCTCGGCGGCGAGCTTGACCCGCACCCCGATCTTCGGCCGCACCTGGTACTTCTCGGCGTGACGCAGGATGTATCCGAGCTCCGAGAAATTCTCGACCACCGGAATGATCGAACGGCCGAGCTTCGACGCGAGGATCACGGCCTCGATGTAGCTGTCATCCTTGAAGCCATTGCAGATGATCAGGCGATGAGGGGCGTCCTCGGTCATCGCCATCACGGCGAGCAGCTCCGGCTTTGACCCGCATTCGAGCCCGAACCCCAGGTCTGCGCTGCCGCGGTAGACTTCCTCGACGACCAGGCGCTGCTGGTTCACCTTGATCGGAAACACCGCGGCGTAACGGTTCTTGTAGTCGTTCTCGGTAATCGCCGCAGCGAAGGCGTCGTGCAGCGAGCGCAGGCGGTCGCGCAGGATGTCGGAGAAGCGCAGCACCATCGGTGCCGTCAGGTCGCGCGCGCCCAGCTGCTGCACCACTTCATAGAGATCGATCTCGCGGGCCTCGTCGCGGCCCGGCCGGCACACGACATGGCCTGCATCATTGATGCCGAAATAGCCGCCGCCCCAGGAGCGTACGGCGTAGAGGTCATTGGAGTCTTCGATGCTCCAGGGCCGGGGCGTTACTGCGCCACGCGTCGTGCTGTCCAAGAACTGGTCCCCGTGCGGATCCCGGGCGCGGACGATATCAGATCGCAGGCTCCAGTAGACGGGCCCTCAGCCCGCGCGCACGACCGGCCGGGCCGGATCGCGGATCCATTCGCTCCAGGAGCCGCCATAGAGCCGCCCCCCGCGGAGGCCGGCGACCTCGAGCGAAAGCAATGCCTGGCAGGCCGTCACGCCGGAACCGCACATGCAGATGGGGGAGGAACCGGCGGTCACGCCGGTGCGGGTCCGCCACAATTCCACGAGTTCGGCCTTCGGGCGGAACCGGCTCCTGTCGTCGAGGTTCTGCGTGAATGGCAGGTTGACGGCGCCCGGGATGTGTCCCGCGACGGCGTCGAGCGGTTCGACCTTGCCCGCGAAGCGCTCGGCACCGCGCACGTCCACGAGCAG
>JBATEA010000463.1:0-2897 GCA_049663745.1 Steroidobacteraceae bacterium
CGTCTACCTGCTGCGCGTGAACTTCGTCGGCGCGCTCGGCTGGGAGCTGCATTTCCCGATCGAATACGCGCACCACCTGTTCGATGCACTGTTCGGAGCCGGGGAGGACTTTGGGATCGGCATGGTCGGCATGCGCGCGATGGAATCGCTGCGACTCGAAAAGTCGTACCGCATGTGGGGCAGCGACATGACCCGCGACTACACGCCCTTCGAGGCCGGCCTCGATCGCTTCGTGCGCATCGACAAGGGCGAATTCATCGGCAGGGAAGCGCTGAAGAAGCAGCTCGCCGCCGGCGTGCCGAACCGCTTCGTGACGGTGGAAGTCCACGGCGTCACCGACGCAGACCCGCTCGGCAACGAACCGCTGTTTGACGATCGAGGCACGATGATCGGCCGCGCGACTTCCGGCTACTACGGACATGTGCTGAAGAAGAGCCTGGCGATCGGTTACGTCCAACCGGGCTTTACAGCCGCAGGCACCCGGTTGCAGATCGAGATCCTCGGCGAGAAGAAGGCGGCGACGGTGCTGGTCGATTCGCCCTACGACCCCGAAAACCGGGACCTGAGGGCCTGAAGGCCGCACGGTGAAGCGTCAATCCTGGTCCGGACTCAGCCTGTGGTGGCGCAGCCTCGGCAGGCACCGCGGCTGGCGCGAGCAATGGCGCAGGGCGGAGCCCAAGCCGTCGTACGATGCGGTGATCATCGGCGGTGGCGGACATGGCCTGGGGACCGCGTACTATCTTGCCGCCGAGCACGGCCTCACGAATATCGCGGTCGTCGAAAAAGGCTGGATAGGCGGCGGCAATACCGGCCGCAACACGACGATCATCCGCTCCAATTATCTGTTTGACGAGAGCGCCAGGCTCTATGACCACGCCCTGAAGATGTGGGAACGGCTGTCACAGGAACTGAATTACAACGTGATGTTCTCGCCGCGCGGTGTGATGATGCTCGCGCACACGGTCCACGACGTGCAGGTGCTGAAGCGCCATGTGCACGCCAACCGCTGCAACGGCGTGGACAACGAATGGCTGACGCCCGCGGATGCCAAGGCCTTCTGTCCGCCGCTCAACGTCGGCGCGGACGTCCGCTATCCGGTGATGGGCGCCGCGCTGCAGCGGCGCGGCGGCACCGCGCGGCACGACGCTGTCGCCTGGGGTTACGCGCGCGCGGCGGATGCGTTCGGCGTGGACATCATCGAGAACTGCGAAGTCACCGGCATTCGCCGTGATGCGACGGGCACCGTCGAGGCCATCGAGACCTCGCGCGGCCTGATCCAGAGCCGCCGGATCGGCGTCGTGGCGGCGGGCAACTCGAGCGTCGTGATGAAAATGGCGGGTGTGCAGTTGCCGCTCGAAAGTTACCCGCTGCAGGCGCTGGTGTCGGAGCCGGTCAAGGCCGTGTTCCCTTGCGTCGTGATGTCGAACAGCATCCACGCCTACATCAGCCAGTCGGACAAGGGCGAGCTGGTGATCGGCGCGGGCACCGACGCCTACACTTCTTATACGCAGCGCGGCGCACTGCACGTCAACATGCATACGCTGGAAGCGATCTGCGAATTGTTTCCCTGCTTCCGCCGCCTGCGCATGCTGCGGAACTGGGGCGGCATCGTTGACGTGACGCCCGACCGGTCGCCGATCATCGGCAAGACACCCGTGCCGGGGCTGTACGTGAACTGCGGCTGGGGCACGGGCGGATTCAAGGCGACGCCGGGATCCGCGCACGTGTTTGCCTGGACCATGGCCCGGGACGAGCCGCATCCCATCAACGCGCCCTTCACGCTAGAGCGCTTCCGCGACGGCGCGCTGATCGACGAGGCCGCGGCCGCGGCCGTCGCCCACTGAGCCGCCGATGCTGCTGATCCGCTGTCCGTATTGCGGCGAGCGGCCCGAACTCGAGTTCGCCTACGGCGGGCAGGCGCATCTCGTGCGGCCGGCTCGGCCGGCAGAACTCGACGACGAGCAATGGGCGGCATATCTCTATGTGCGCAGCAACCCGAAGGGGCTGCACGCCGAACGCTGGCGTCACACGCGCGGCTGCGGCCGGTTTTTCAATGCGCTGCGCGACACGACGACCGATCATTTCGCCGCGACTTACAGGATTGGCGAGAGCCGGCCGAAATGAGCGCCTATCGCACGGCAGGCGGCGGGCGCATCGATCGATCGCGACCGCTGCAATTCAGCTTCGACGGCAAGTCATTCCAGGGCTTCCAGGGCGACACGCTCGCTTCCGCACTGCTCGCCAATGGCGTGCACCTGGTCGGCAGATCGTTCAAGTATCACCGGCCGCGCGGGATTCTCACGGCCGGCGCGGAAGAACCGAATGCGCTCGTCACCGTGCGCCGCGATGCGGCGCGCTGCACGCCCAACCTGCGCGCGACGCAGGTGGAGCTGTATGACGGGCTCTGCGCGAATTCCCAGAACCGCTGGCCGAGCCTCGGCTTCGACATCGGCCGCATCAACGACCTGTTGTCGCCGATGTTTCCCGCCGGGTTCTACTACAAAACCTTCATGTGGCCGCGCTCCGCCTGGGCTGCCCTCTATGAACCGCTGATCCGTGCCGCGGCGGGCCTAGGCCATGCGCCATCGCTGCCGGACCCGGATCGTTACGCGAATACTTATGCGCACTGCGACGTGCTGATTGTCGGGGCCGGACCCGCGGGACTCGCCGCGGCGCTCGCCGCGGTGGATTCCGGTGCGAGCGTGATCCTGTGCGACGAACAGTCCGAGCCAGGCGGTTCGCTGCTCAATGGATCGCCGGCGCGGATCGACGGCGTCAAGGCCAGGGTCTGGCTCGCACAGACGCTCGTTGCGCTTGCCCAATATCCGCGGCTGCGACTGCTTTCGCGCACGACTGCCTTCGGATATTTTCCGCATAACGCAATCGGACTCAACGAG
>JBATEA010000464.1:0-2383 GCA_049663745.1 Steroidobacteraceae bacterium
CCGATCAACCGGATGGTGATGCACTGCTGACAGACAGCGCGGCGGGCCGCTTGCCAGATGCTGAATCGAGGCGGGTATTCAGCAATGTCACAGTCGAGGGCCTGACGTCAGCGCAGAATCGCATGACTCCCGGCAACGCGCCATTCAGCGCGACAGTCCTCGGCCTCGGACCGCAGGACCGCGAAACGCCATACGAAGTCATTTCCTGGTTACTGAATCAACGTCAGCTCGGCGATCCGGGGCTGCAGGCGCCAGTCATCGCCAGCGATGCCGGCGCCGACAGTCGCACCGTCTATTTCGCGACCCAGGATGGCTTGTTGCATGCAATCGCGGCGGACAGCGGCGTCGAACGCTGGGCATTCATCCCCAGGAGCTTGCTGGCGCGCCTCCCGGCATTGATGCGCAACGAGACAACCGCGGCCCGCGGCCATGGCATCGACGGGCCGTTGCTGCTGCACCGCTATGATGCCAACGGCGATGGCCGCATTGATGCAGCGGCGGGCGAACATCTCTGGCTGTTTTTCGCGCTCGGCCGTGGCGGCAGCGGTTACTACGCGCTCGATGTCTCGTCACGCGACGAGCCTCGATTGATGTGGACACTTGGGCGCGCCGAATTGGCTGACGGCGCCGAAAGCTGGGCGGCCCCAGTCATTTCACGGCTGTCGGTTGCCGGCTCCGGCCAGAGTCCAGGCTCCTGGGTCGTTGCGCTGGCAGGCGGATACGACCGGGCCTACGACTTCGCAGATCAGCCCGGCGATTCCTCTGGCGCATCGCTGTCCATCCACGATGCCGCAACGGGGCGCAGGCTGTGGCGAGCCGCGGGCAGTGTCGCATTGATGCCGGATTTACAGGTCCCCGGGATGAACGCGAGTTTTGCTTCCGCGCCGCGGATCCTCGACATGGATGGCGATGGCTACGCTGACAGGCTCTACATCGTCGATGTTTCCGGCGGCCTCTGGCGCATGGACCTGCAGAATGGGGCAGCGAGCGCGGGACTGGTTCGCGCCAGGCTGGTAGCAAGCCTTGGTGGTGAAAGCCAGCGATTCTATTCGAGTCCCGATATTTCAATACCTCGTGAGGCCGGCGGGCTCCAGCTCGCGATATCGATTGGCTCGGGATGGCTTGCCAGGCCCGGTGACACTCGGGTCACGGACAGGATCTACTCGATTCGCGATCGAGAACAATCCGGCATGGTTCTGCATGACGAGGATCTCCATGATGCAACCGATGGTGTGACCGCGATGCCCGTTGGCGCACCCGGCTGGCTCGTGCGCCTCGACGCGCATGGGCCCGGCGAAAAGGTCATCGGCTCCTCGCTGACATTCGATCACCGCCTGCATTTCCTGACTTATCAGCCTGTCGCGGCGCCGCTTTCGTCAGTGTGCGGGCCACCAGAGGCCGTGCGCCGAATGCGCACATTCGACGTTCAGAGCGGCCTGCCAATCAACCGCCTGAACCTTCCGGAGGATCCGGACGACGGCGAGCTGGCCGGCTCCGGCCTGCCCGCCGCGCTTCGCTTCGCGTTTCCCGGGCCATGGGAAAGCGCATGCCCCGGCTGTCGTGCAAGGCCGTTCGGGATCATCGGCGGCGAGATCTTTGATGCCGGATTTGCCAACGACCCGGTCAAGACTTCATGGCGCAAGCTACCAATCGAACCGGATTCACACTGATCGAGGTCATGGTCGTGCTCGTGATCGTGGCGATCACGGCAAGCTATGCGCTGGCGTCATACAGGCGCTACCTTCTGCGCGGCTACCGACTCGAAGCCGTGGAGAGCCTCCTGACTGCTGCGGCCGAGCAGGAGAAATTCTACCTGGCGCACGGTCGCTACAGCGACATGCTGGCGGAATTGCGCATTCCTTCCATTACGCCACGGCGCCGCTACGAAATCGCCATAGAGCTCGCCGACGCTCGGGTATTCAAGATCGTGGCAATGCCGCTACCAGACGGTGGACAGACGGACGACAAGGACTGCAGGCAATTCTCCATCGATGAAAGCGGGCGGCGCCGGTCCGGCGACAGTGCGGGAAACGATTCGACGAATCGTTGCTGGTGATCGCATTAGCGTGCCTGAGTGCGCTTCACTCCGCGCAGCGCCTGGGGCAGCCCGAACACGATTTTCTCCTCACGCCCGATCACCTCGACACCCTCAAGCCCACCCCATTCGCGCAGACGCGCGACGACTTGTTGAACGAGGGTCTCCGGCGCCGATGCGCCGGCGGTCACGCCTACCGCTTTTTTGCCTTCGAACCATTCGCGCCTCAAATCATCGGCGCCGTCCACAAGGTAGCCCGCGATGCCGCGCGTGGTCGCGATTTCGCGCAGGCGGTTGGAATTGGAACTCGATTGCGAACCGACGACGACCAGCACGTCGCACTGGGCG
>JBATEA010000465.1:0-13887 GCA_049663745.1 Steroidobacteraceae bacterium
CGAAGTTCACCGGCACGATCTACGAACTGCTATCGGCGCCCGTGTCCGCATTCGAGTTGGTGCTTGCCTATGTCGGCGCCGCGGCGACGAAGTCCATAGGCCTCGCTCTCATCATCCTGGCGACGGCGTCGGTTTTCGTGCCGATCCAGATCCTGCACCCCGTCTGGATGGTGGCATTCCTGGCGCTGACCGCCGTCACGTTCTGCCTGTTCGGGTTCATCATCGGTATCTGGGCGAAGAACTGGGAGCAGATGCAGTTCGTGCCGATGCTGGTCGTGACGCCGCTGACCTTCCTCGGCGGCGCCTTCTATTCGATCGACATGTTGCCGCCGGCCTGGCGCACCGTCACCCTGTTCAATCCCGTCGTTTACCTTATCAGCGGCTTCCGCTGGACATTCTTCGGCACCGCCGACGTCGATGTCGGCACCAGCCTGGCGATGACCTTGGCATTCCTGCTGGTCTGCCTCGGGCTCGTGGCCTGGATTTTCAAGACGGGCTATCGCCTGAAGAACTGACGCGGCAATTCATTCGTCGTCACCGGTCAGTGGTGTTGCGGCAATTGCTCTACGAGTTTCCTGGCCGCGGCGAGGTAGGCCTCGTCGAAGCATGCCCACAGCGCAACAGGCTCCTCCTGCGCCGCCTTGAACGAGCGGATTGAACAGAACTCCTGCGCGACGGGCTCGGGCTGCGGCTCAGCGGGCGCCGGGGTGGCATTCGGATGCAAGGCGGGGTCGACAACCGTGGATTTTTTCTTGCGCTTGGGCTCATGAACGTAGCGGAGTTCCCGGCCGGGCGCGATGAGCTTTCCGTCCGGACTGATCAATCGCCAGGTCAGCGAAAAGGCTGGCCGCAGCTTGTCGCCGGTTGCGCTGGCGTAGAGACCGATCCAGTTGATCGTGACGTCGAGGAGGACCGCGCCTTTCGGATCCGGCGGCAGCTCATCCACAGTGAGCGACTGAAGATGGCCCGCTGGCCGGCGCGTGATGGGTTCGTGTGTCCCGCTGCGGCCTGCGTCATGCAATGCCGCCAGGATGGCGTCGGCGATCGGTCGAGCGGGGTCATAGCCCGCACTCTCGATGAGGGCGCGCAATGCCTTGGTGCGTCGCGTGTCCACAAAATTGGGCAAACCCACAAATGCGATGACGTCAAAGCCCGTGAAGACGTGGAATCTGCCTTCGAGCCCGGGCGTCAGCACGGAGAATTCGACTGGCGCTGCAATCACCGCCGGTGGTTCCTGCGCTGAAGTCGGCAGGGCTCCGCCCAGGATTGCGGCCAGTGGCGCGAGAGCGCGGATGGCTGACGGCAGATAGCCCCCTCTGCCCGCGAAGCGGCATTCCGTCAACTATAAGGCCGGACGCGCTCTGATACCCGCCTGCGCTACACTTCGCTGCACCCATTCAGGGAGAGGCATGATGCCGGGCAAGCGCGCTCTGGTCGTTGACGACTCAAAGTCCGCGCGGGTCGTCCTGAGCCGGATGCTCGAGAAGTACGGCATCGAGGTCGACAGCGCCGATTCCGCCGAGACGGCCCTGGAATACCTGCGCGATCACCGCCCGGACGTCATTTTCATGGACCACCTGATGCCGGGCATGGACGGCCTTCAGGCCGTGCGCGAGATCAAGGCGAACCCTGAACTCGCTGCCATCCCGGTCATGATGTACACGTCCCAGGAGGGCGAGCTTTACGCCGGCCAGGCACGCGCCTCGGGCGCCATTGGCGTGCTGCCGAAATCGATCCGCCCGATCGACGTGACCAAGGCGCTCTACCAGCTGCAGCTCCTGACCGACCGCCGTGACAGCGAGCCTTCCGTGCTGCAGCCCGTCGGTGGCGCCGCGAGAGCATCGCAGGGCGAGGCAGTGACGAGTACCCCGGCTGCGGTCGATTCACGGCTGCGCGGGCTGGTCGAGACGATGCTGAAGGAACAGAGCGTCGAATTACGGCGCTTCATCGTCGCGTCCCTCGACTCGCAGGTGCACCGCGTGGTGGCTGAATTGCGCCCAAAGGAGCCCGCAGAGCCCGGCGGGGAGACCGAGCCGGTGGTCGAAGCACCTGCCGCGAAGCCCTGGGGATGGATCACGGCGACGGTATCAGCGCTCGTCGCGCTGATCGTCGTGGGCGTGCTTTACTGGCAGTCGCAGTCCGCGACCGAACAGGCGCAACGGGCGTTCGAGGCCGTCACGGCATCGAACGATGCGCTGACCAAGGCCATCGAGAAGTGGCGCGCCGTCAGCGATCGCCCGCAAGCCGTGGACGACAGCCAGGACCAGCGCCCGCTGGTGCTGTCGGTGCCATTCGGTGAGCCGCCGCTCGCACCGGTGCGTCTGGACGCGCTGCGAACACTGGTGGCGGAGCTCGAGCGGGCGGCCATCGGCGGGATTGTGCGTGTCGAAGTTTATTCGGGCAGTTTCTGCCTCTCCGGCAATGGCGAGCAAGGCTACACGCTCGCCGCTTCGGCAACGGCCGCTTCGCAATGCGAGCAGATGGGCAATCCTTACGACGATACCCAGGGCGGGGCGGCCAGGCCGCCGATCGGATTCGCAAATCTCGCCTTAACGGTGCGCCGCCGCACGAACGGGGCGATCGAACTCCAACTTGCCCCGGGTCCGCGTGACCGGCTCTCGGCGTCGTATCCCCCTATCGACCAGGCGACATCCGGGCAGTGGAACGCAGCGGCGCAGGCCAACAACCGCGTCGAGATCAGCGTCATCCCGCGATGAGCACGGGCCTCCTGATTTACGGAGCGAACGGTTATACGGGTGAGATGATTGCGCGAGCTGCGGCTGCGCAGGGCCTGGCGCCGATCCTCGCCGGGCGCTCGGCGGCGCCGATCGAGTCGCTTGCGCGCGAACTGCGCTGCGAGTCCCGCGTCTTCGGGCTCGACGATACGGCGGCCGTTGCCGCAGCGCTCAAAGGCAGCCGCGTCGTGCTGCACTGCGCCGGTCCATTCTCGGCGACGGCGGGCCCGATGATGGCCGGCTGCCTTGCGGCGCGCGCGCATTACACCGACATCACGGGCGAGATCGATGTCTTCGAACTCGGTTTCCGCCAGGACTCTGCAGCGCGCCAGGCCGGGATCGTCGTCTGCCCGGGAGTCGGCTTCGACGTCGTGCCGACCGACTGCATCGCGCTGACGCTGAAGCAGACGCTCCCGGACGCCACCCACCTGGCACTCGGTTTCGACAGCCGCTCGGGGCTCAGCCGCGGCACGGCCACGACGAGCGTTCAGGGGCTCGGCCACGGCAGCCGGGTGCGTGAGAATGGAGTCATCCGTCAGATACCGCTCGGGTCGCGCACGCGCCGCGCCGATTTCGGCGCAGGCGAGAAACAGGCCGCCGCGATTCCCTGGGGCGACGTCAGCACCGCGTTTCGCACCACCGGCATACCGAACATAGAGGTCTACGTCCCGGTATCACCGCGCGCGCTCGTGAACCTGCGCCGTCTCGGCAGGTTCGGCTGGCTGCTCCGCTCGGCTCCCGCGCAGTCGTTCATGAAGTGGCGCATCCGCAAGGGCGCCGCGGGCCCGAGCGCCGAAGAGCGCACGAAGACGCCCGTGTTCGTCTGGGGAGAGGTGCGTGCGCCCGGCCGCACGGTCACGGCCCGGGTGCGCGTGCCGAATGGATACACCGTCACGACCGATGCGTCGATTGCAATCGCGCGCCGCCTGCTCGCGGGAGGCATGACGCCCGGCTTCACGACACCGGCGCGGCTGATGGGCGCCGACTTCGTCACGACACTGCCCGGGGCCACGAAGATCACCATTGAATGAGTTGAATCGTGCCGCGGGATACCGCGCTCCGGCGGGCGAACGGGAAGAATTCCGGCCGCCCGCATGGCTCGGCAATCGCCATCTCCAGTCGGTCCTCCCGAGCCTGCCGATGCGGCGCACGCCGGTCGAGCTGCGCGCGCGGCCGGTCATCGCCGCGAGCCGCCAGCTCGTACTCGACTGCGGCGACGGCGTGAGGCTGTTGGGCTGGCACGCGGATGCGCCGGCAGGCGAAGAGCGTGGGCCGGCACGACTCGCCGTGCTGTTGCACGGCTGGGAAGGCAGCTCGGAGTCGCTATACGTTCTGTCCGTGGCGCAGCAGCTTCACGAGCGCGGATTCGCCGTGATGCGACTCAATCTCCGCGACCACGGCGGCAGCCACGCCCTGAACGAGGGTCTGTTCCATTCCTGCCGCATCGCGGAAGTGGTGGGCGCGATCGGCCGCCTGCAGTCCCTCATTCCCGCGGCACGCCTTTCGCTCGCGGGATTTTCGCTGGGTGGAAATTTCGCGCTCCGGGTCGGCGCCCGCGCCGAAGCGGCCGGGATCCGGATCGCGCGCATCGTTGCAGTCTGCCCGGTGATCGATCCGGCAACGACGCTCGCCGCGCTGGAGTCGGGGCCCGCGATGTACCGGCATTACTTCCTGTTCAAGTGGCGGCGTTCGCTGCGGGCCAAGCAGGCGGCCTGGCCGGCGGCCTACAACTTCGGTGAACTGTTGGGAGAGCGGTCGCTGACGGCAATGACCGAGCGGATGGTGCTGAAGTACACGGACTTCCCCGACCTGGCGAGCTACCTTCGCGGCTACGCGATCACCGGCGATGCGCTGGCCGGGTTGCGGGCCCCGGCGCGCATCATCACGTCACATGACGATCCGATGATTCTCGCGCACGACCTGGACCGCATCGCGAGACTCCCTGCGCTCGAGCTGACGGTCACCACGCGCGGCGGGCACTGCGGCTACATGGATGCGCTGCGCGGCCCGAGCTGGATCGATCGCGCGATCGTGCAGGAGCTGCTGCGCGACTGAATCTTCAGGCGCCGTTCGCAACGCGCATCAGGTCGATCCACTTGAGATATCGCGCCAGCAGCCGCTGGTCCGGCTCCGGCTCGAGCCGCTGCGTCCCAGGCGCCTCGAATTCCGCTGGCTCGCCGGCAACCTGGAAGGCAAGCCCGCGCGAGGTCGCCTCGCGATCGCTCGTGCGATGGACCGGGATGCCGGCAAGGCAGGCCAGCATGCGGCACAGCAGGCGGTTCTCGGCCAGACCGCCGCTCGCGACCAGGCGTCGCGCGGAATCCAGGTGCCGATCCATCTCGTCGAGATTGGCCTTGATCAGGAACGCGACGCTTTCGAGCACGGCCCGGCATTGCTGCAGGTCGCTGCCATCGCCGACAAAACGCGACTCGAAATCCGGATTCCAGAACGGCGAGCCGAGGCCCGCGACCCCATTCAGGAAGAATGGCGCGCCGTCGTCCGCAAGCGGCGCGCTGTCGAGCAGTGCCAGCATACGGTCGGCCGCTGCGCCCTGGTGATGCTCGAACCAGGACAATGCGGCGCCCGCGCCATTGACCGATCCCTCGAGCACGAAATCGACATTGCCGTTATCCGCGCGGACCACGCTGGTCATCAGCGGCGCCGCGCGCATGGCCGTCGCCGTCGGACGCAGCACGAATGCGCCGGTCCCGAGATTGACATAGACGGCGTGCGCATCCAGGGGTCCGGCCGCAAACGGCACGACCGACTGGTCGCCATTGCAGACCACGACCGGCACCGGACGGCCGACTGACGCCAGGCTGCCGAATGGCCATTTCGTGCCGACGGCCCGCGGCAGGATCGCGCGCGGTATGCCGAAGAGTTCCAGGAGCTCTTCCGACCAATCGCGCGTGTACGGCGACCACAGCAGGGTACGCGCAGCGTTGGCCGCATCCGCAAGCATCGGGCGCTCGCCCAGCAGGCGGTGCAGCAGATAGCTTGCGAGCGGGCCCGCCCGCAGCTCGCCCTGCGCAGCAGCAGCGCGGACCGCCGGCAGGTGGTCGAGGCACCAGCGCAGCTTGCTCGCGCCATAGTGCGGGGACAGCGGCAGGCCGGTCAGCTGGTGAACTTCTTCCGCCTTGCGCGACAGGCCCTTGAGCCAGGCGGTATTGCGGTGGTCCTGCCAGGAAATGACAGGCGCGAGCGGCCGCCCGTCGCGCACATCCCAGCAGGCGAGGCTCGAACGCTGCACGGCGAAGCCGGCAGCCTGCCAGCGCGCAACCGGCACCAGGCGCGCGAGCTCGGCGAGCGCAGTGGCCACGCTCGCGACGACCTCTTCGGCATCATGCTCGACATGGCCGAGCGCATTGTGCTGCGTCGCAATGGTCACGAGTGCGGCGCCTTCGTGCGCGCCATGCGCGTTGAATGCGGTCGCGCGGGTCGCGTGCGCGCCCTGGTCAATCGCGATGTAAACCGGATCGCTCAGGGGGGCCGCTCCCCGTTTTTCAGCAGCTCCGCCAGCAGTGTCCGCGGCGCCATCGACTCGACCATCGCCACACCGCGGGCGTGCAGCGCGCGGGCCAGATGCGCATCGACCACTTCGTAAACGGCCCAGGTCCAGGAACCAGCCGGCAGCGTCCCGGCGGCGGGCAGCTCGCGATGGTCGCAGAAAGCGAATTCAGGCCGCAATTCCTCGAGCGCAGCCAGATGCCGCGCGGGATTGCCCTCGAATACCCAGCCGATGCGCAGGCCCGCCGTTTCCCGCACCATGCGGCAGGCCTCGGCATCAAAGGAGATCATCACGCAGCGATCCAGCACGCCGTCGAGCGCGGCGATGACGTGCTCGATGCAATGCAGCCGGCCGTGGTGCACGAGGCTCGCCCGCTTCAGTTCCACGAATGCACGGGCATCGGGAATGACCTTCATCAGCTCGGCGACCGCCGTGAGCCTCGGCAGGTGCGTGCCGGCGTGGCGCGCGCCGAAGCGGCGCGGCTCGCAGGCATCGACGCCGTCGAGCTGGCCCGACATCATCAGGCGCAGGTCGCCGGTCGAACGGCTGGTCCGGTGAAGATCGGCGTCATGGATCACGTATGGAACGCCGTCGGCCGACAGCTGCACGTCGAATTCAGCGTGACGCAGGCCATGGCGCCAGGCCGCCTCGAGCCCCGGCAGGGAATTCTCGGGAAAGTGTTCCGCATCGCCGCGGTGTGCGACGATTTCCGGAATGTCAGTCCTTGCGGGGGCTGGCGTCAACATCGCTCCGCTGGGTTGGCGGGATTATAGGAGCCTCGTTGCGGCAGCTGTGGATTGTCTTGTGGGTCGTCCTGGCCTGCGCGTTCGCGGCCTGCAGCCGGCAGGAAACCGGCTGGAGGGACGCGCGCCGCGAGGACAGCGTGCTGGCATACGAAACCTACCTGGAGCATTTTCCCGCCGGCGCGCATGCCGAAGAGGCCCGGACGAGGATCCGCGAGCTGCACGAAGAGCGCGAATGGGCCCGCGCGGACCAGCTGCAGACACCGGAAGGCTGGCAGCGCTATCTCGGCGCGTTTCCGGAGGGGCGTTACGCGGCAGAGGCGCGAGAGCGCCTGTCCGACTTCGTGCTGGCGAAGACGCCGCCCGAAGAGCGTGCCTTCGTCGTGCAGCTGGGCGCCTATTCGAGTGAAGCTGCGGCGCGGTCGGATCTCGCCCGCCTCTCGCGGGAGAATGCCGACCTGCTCGGCAACCTGAAGATACGCATCGTGCCGCCCGCAACGGGCGAGCCGCCGCTCTGGCGGCTGCGCGCCGGCCCGGTCGCTGAGGCGGCGGCGAGGAGGATCTGCGTGGACCTCGAGTCGCGCGCAGTGGACTGCGCGCCTGCAGTCCCTAGCCGGTGATGCGCCGCCAGAGCGCGCGGCCGATCAGCCGTGCCTGATCCGGCAGGCCAAAGCGCTTCAGGTTGGTGCGGATGACGCCTTCGGTGAAGCGCGTGCGCTTCGTGTAGTCGATGTGCACATTGACGAGCATCGGCCGGCTGTCCGCGGCCGCCTCGAGCGCGTCGGAAATGACGCGCTCGATGTCGCCGTCATTGCGCATGGCGCGGTAGCCGACCCGATTGGCGCGCGCCAGTCCCTCGAAGTCGATCTCGGGCAGCACCGTGCAGGTCTTGCGGTTGTAGGGTGTTTCCTGGGCCTGGGCGATCTGCGCCAGCTCCCCGTCGTTGAATACGAACCACACGACGCCGGCTTTCTGCGCGACCGCCGTCGCCATCTCGAGACCGGTCATGCGCACGGCGCCGTCGCCGACGATGCCGACAACCACGCGATCCGGACGAGCCAGCTTCGCGCCGATCACCGCGGGAATGCAATAACCCATCGAGTTGAAGTCGGTCGGCGAGAAAAAACAGCGCGCGCCGAGGATCGGCAGCAGCTCGGCAACCAGGAACGTGTGATTGCCGTCGTCGGCGACGACGATGGCGTCATCCGGCAGGCGGGCGCGCAGCGCATCGAAGAAACGGGCAGGGTGCACGCGACCCCTGGAATCGTGTGACAGCCACTCGTCGTGATACCGCCGCTTGTCGGCGGCGATCTGCCCGCCCACGCGCTCCGCGCGCCTCGCGGCGGCGGGCACCGGCGCCAGCGCTCCGGAGAGTGCCGACAGCACCGCCCGCGCATCGCCTTCGAGCGCGACGGCGGGCCGGTAGTTTGCTCCGAAGACGCGAGGATTGATGTCCACATGGATCAGGTTCGCGGGCGGCTCATAGCCGAAGCTGCCGGTCGGAATCTCGGCAAAGCGCGTGCCGACGGCGAGCAGGCAATCGCAGTCGCGGAACGCGTTTTCCGAGGCGGGAACCGCCGCAGGGCCCAATGCGAATCCCGCGTGCAGCGGGTGGCTGGCGGGGAACGACGACAGGCCCTGGAGCGTCGTCGCGACGGGCGCGCCGAGCATTTCCGCGAGTTGCCGCAGTTCAGCCGTCGCATCGACGGCGCCCCAGCCGCAGAAGATGCCGGGACGCTCCGCCTGGCGCAGCAGTTCCGAGGCGCGCGCCAGGTCCGTGGACGAAGCCTTGTGGCCGGACCGCGGCGGCGGCGCGAACCGGGGGATTTCGCCGGCGTCGCCGGTCATCAACTGGAGATTGACGGGAATCTCGACGAACACCGGCCCTGGCTCGCCGCTGGTCGCCAGCCGGCAGGCTTCGTAGATCACGGGTACCACGTCGGCGTGGGATTCGACGCGCCACCGACCCTTGGTGATGGGCGCGAGAAGCGCGTGCTGGTCCATGTCGTGTAGCTGGTAGGCGCGGCCGGTGTCGCGGCGAATGCCGCCAGCGATGACGAGCAACGGTATGCCGTCGAGGTATGCCTCGCCGATGCCGCTCGCAGCATGCGTGACGCCGGCGGCCGGCACGATCAGCAGCGTGCCGAGGCCCGCGCCGCTGCGACTGACCGCATCCGCCATGAACGCGCCGCCGCCTTCATGCGCAACCAGCACCGGCGTGATTGACCCGGAGGCTGCGAGCTCGTCGTAGAGCTCGGTGTTGTGAACGCCGGGAATACCGAAGGTGAAGCGGACGCCGACCTGTTCCAGCGCATGGCGGGCAAGCCACGCCGCGGTCTTCTGCATCGAGTCTCCCGGCAGCCTCGCGAGGCTTCAGTCGTCGACCATCCGCCACTCGCCTTCGCCGTAGCGGCAGGCGCTGCCATGCCTGGTGATCTTGCGGCCGCCCGAACTCTGCACCAGCGTGAACCGGCGACAGGCGCGGTCATCGCGCTCGAACCGGCCTTCCGGCGTCAGCATGTAATAGACGCCCCCGCGGGCACCGTCCCATCGGACCCGTCGCCCGTCGCCGAGCAGTTCCAGCGAATGACCGAAGCAGGCGCGGTCCCTGTCATCCATGTTATCGCCGATCTCGTGGCCGATGATGGCACCGATCGTCGCGCCGACGAGTATCGAGATCAGGCGGTTGTCGTCGCTGCCAACCTGCGAGCCGACTGCGCCGCCCACCACGGCGCCAAGTACGGTGCCGACGCGGTCACGATCGCAGTGCCCCTGGCTGATGCCGTAATCGTCGTTCCAGTGGCGGCCGGTATAACCGACATAGTAAGGGTCGTGCTTGGCGCGCCAGCCGTGGGCCGGTGCGAATGGCGGCGGATCGGCGAGCGCCAGCGGGGCGCTCATGACCGCGGCCAGCAAAAAGGCTTTCGAGGCGACCAGAAGATGGTGATACCGCAGCATGGAGCCCTCCTGGCGTTGATTGAATTGCATTATGGAACCTGCCGCGCGGGCAGGCCCCTCATCTTAGAATGCGTTGATACCCGTCAGTTCGCGGCCGATCGTGAGCTGATGGATCGTCTCGGTGCCTTCATAAGTGATGACGCTCTCGAGATTGAGCGCGTGACGTATCGGCACGTATTCGGCGCTTATACCCGAGCCACCCAGCATGTCGCGGGCATCGCGCGCGACATCGAGCGCCATGCGGCAATTGTTCCATTTGGCGAGCGACACCTGCGCCGGCCTCATGCGGCCGGCATCCTTCAGCCGGCCGAGCTGAAGCGACATCAGCTGCGCGCAGGTGATGCCGCGCGCCATCTGGGCCAGCCGGATCTGGATCGCCTGGTTCGCCGCCAGCGGCCGCCCGAAAAGCACGCGCGACTGCGTGTAGTCGAGGAGTTGCGCGAGGCAGGCCTGCGCAGCGCCGATGACGCCCCAGGTGATCCCGAAGCGCGCCTGCGTCAGGCAGGACAGCGGGGCCTTGAGCCCGACCGTGCTTCCCGGCAGCACGCTGGCCTCCGGGACGACGACGTCCTCCAGGTACAGCGCGCCGGTGGACGAGGCGCGCAGCGAGAACTTGCGCTCGATTTCCGGCGCTGCAAACCCGCGCGCGCCTTTCTCGACGATGAATCCGCGGACGCCTTCTTCCGTCCTCGCCCAGACGATCGCCAGATCGGCGATCGGCGCGTTGGTGATCCACATCTTCGCGCCGTTCAGCACCCAGTCCCGGCCGCGCCGCTTCGCATGCGTCTTCATGTTGCCGGGGTCCGAACCGCCGTGCGGCTCGGTCAGCCCGAAGCATCCGATCAGTTCGCCTGTCGCCATGCGCGGCAGGAATCTCTCCTTCTGCGCGTCGCTGCCATAGGTGTGGATCGGATACATGCACAGGCTCGACTGCACGGACACGAAACTGCGGATGGCGGAATCGCCGCGCTCGAGCTCCTGGCAGATCAGGCCGTAGGAAACCGCGTTCATGCCGGCGCAGCCGTAGCCGGAGAGCGAGCTGCCGAGCAGACCGAGCCCGGCGATCTCGGGCACGAGCTCGCGCGGGAAGCTGTGCTCCTCGAAATGCTTCTGGATGATCGGCAGCACTTTTTCGTCGACAAGCCGCGCGACGGAGTCCTGGACCATCCGTTCTTCGTCGCTGAGAGCGCCACGAATGTCGTAGAGGTCGAGTGCATCGAGCGCGGTTTTTCCGGCCGTGCTGGATGCGGCAATATCGGCGGCGGTCGCCATCTGGGAGTCTCCGGGGCTCAACCGGCCTGCATGCCGAGCCGGGCCATCAGATCCTGGGTCATCGTTTCGACGTTATGGGCCCTCGCGACTGCGGTCTCCAGATCCCCGGCCTCGAACGCCGCGTTCGCCTCGTCCCAGGCAGACTTCGAGCTTGCAAAGGCCGCGTTGGCCTCTTCGAGGAGCTGCTTGTCCATGCCCTTCGGCAACTTGCGCATCTTGCCGAGCTCTCCGAGCCGCGCCTCGACGCCCGAAATCAGGCCAGGCAGGCTGCCGGACAGGCGCGTCCAATCGGCATTCAATTCGGCGAGGCGCTTCTGCTTCGCCTCCGCGGCCAACTTTGCGAGTTCCTCGGCATGCGCAGGCACGTCCTTGACCGCAGCGATGGCATCCGCGTATCGCTCTTCGTCGAAAGCCTTGCGCGCGGCTTCCAGCTCCGCCTTGACCTCCGCATAGCGCTCAGGAACGTATTTCTGGGCGTCCTCGTAGACCGCCTGCAGTGCCCCCTCTGCTGCATCGATCGCTTCCGCCGCCGGGTCCTTCTGCGAGCAGCCCGCGGCCAGAAACAGCAGGGCCGCCAGTGCGGTGAGCCGGATTTTCATGTTCACGCGTCTCTCCTCAAGGGGTCTTCATCTCGAGCTTGTCCATCACGCCCGCGATCGCCGTCCTGGCTTCGCGTGCCGTCGCGACCGTGGATTCGAAATTCGAGGCGTCAATGGACTCTGCGGCCTTGGTCCAGGAAGCCCGGGCAGCGTCATAGGTATCGACAAGCGCCTTGTAGGCGTCACGATCCATGCCCTTCGGCGGCTTGCCGCGCTGGGACGAAATCTTCTTGTCCACGTCCGCGAGCATGGCCGGCATCGTCTTGACGAGGTCGTCCCATGCGGTCTCCAGCTCGACTTTCACCTGGGCCCTGCGGATCTGGCTGTCGGCGACGGCGCGGCGGAGCGCATCCGCGACCGCGGGGGCGCCGGAGACCACATCCCCGTATTTCTCCTTCGCGAGATCCTCACGAAGCACAGCGATTTTCGCGCTGATCTCTTCGTAGCGTTCCGGCAGGTATTTCTGGAGCATGGCGCCGGAAGCCTCGAGTGATTTTTCGATGCCCGCCATCGCCTGTTCGGCAGGCTCTTTCTGGCTGGCACAGCCGGCCAGGCCCAGGAACCCGACGGCCAATGCCGCGAGTGTGATTGCGCTCTGAGTGATCTTCATCGGCTGTCCCCCCGGATGGATTGCAGAGGTGGCTGGCACGAGGGCCGGCCAAACCATAAGGGTACCACCGTTCTGGGGTCCATCAGACCGGCCGGGGTCGAACGACCATGGCGTGCCCATGCGCCGGTCATTACCATGCAGCGGACTCGCGCCGGTCGTGGGGAGCCGCAACGTGAAGATTCCCGAGATCCTGATGATCGAAACCGTCCACCAGCCGGGGAGCCTCGCGCGCGTGCTGCAGGTCATTGCCGAGGCCGGCCTTGCGATCGATCACCTGCAGGCCGTTCGGCGCGAGCAGGGCCGCACGCTGTGGGAAATCACGCTGGAGATGGACGAGGAGACCGATCGCAGCCTCTATGCCCGCATCGACGGGTTGCCGATCGCGCACTTCGTGGGAAAGTCCGACCGGGTGTTCGACCGCCATCGCGGCGGCAAGATCAAGACGGTTCCGACGATCACGATCAACAGCCAGCAGGTGCTTCGCGACGTCTACACGCCGGGGGTCGCGAGGGTCTGCATGGCGATCCAGAAGGACCCGGACAAGGCCTTTCAGTACACGGCCCTCGGCAACACGGTCGCGATCGTCACCAACGGAACCGCCGTCCTCGGGCTAGGCAATGTCGGCGCGCTCGCCGGACTGCCGGTCATGGAAGGGAAGGCGGCGCTCTTCGCGACGCTCGTGGACATCAACGCCGTGCCGATCCTGCTGGACGAAACCGATCCCGGCCGCTGCATCGGGCACATCGCGGCGATCGCCAGCGGTTTCGGCGCGATCCAGCTCGAGGACTTCGCGGCCCCGCAATGCTTCGAGATCGAAGCCGGCCTGCGCGAGCGCCTGCACTGCCCCGTGCTGCACGACGATCAGCACGGCACGGCGGTCGTCGTGCTGGCGGCTGCGCTCAACGCGGCTCGCCGCGCCGGCCGCGAACTCTCTGACTGCGTCATAGGCCAGATCGGCCTGGGCGCGGCGGGAATCGGCATCGTGCGGCTCCTGATGTGCGCGGGATACAAGCGCATGCTGGGAGCCGATCTCGACGAAGGGGCCAGGAACAGGCTTTCGGCGATGGGCGGCCAGCCATCCTCGCTCGAGGAAATCATGGCGAAATGCGACGTCGTGATCGCCGCGACCGGCGTGCGCGGACTGATCAAGCCTGCGATGGTGCGCAAGGGCCAGATCATCCTGGCGTTGTCCAATCCGGATCCCGAGATCGAGCCGCTGGTCGCGCTGCAGCATGGCGCCGCGATCGCCGCGGACGGCAAGGGAATCAACAATGTGCTGGGTTTCCCGGGGCTGTTCAAGGGTGCGCTGGTCGCGCGTGCAGCGCGCTTTACCGACGCGATGCTGCTGGCCGCCGGCCGGCGCATCGCCGAACTGGCGCACGGGGATGACCTCGTGCCGGATCCGCTCGACCGCGACATGCACCTCGCAGTCGCGGCGGCGGTTCGGGAAGCAGTCTAGACG
>JBATEA010000466.1:0-2686 GCA_049663745.1 Steroidobacteraceae bacterium
TATTCTTTCTACCGGTCGTGGCACAGGACCCCATCTTTTTTGCGAATCCGCCGGCGCTCCGGCGCTGGTTCGCAAAGAACGCGGCTACAGCGCCTGGCCTCGTGGTCGGCTTCATGAAGAAAGGCACCGGTGGCCCGAGCGTCACCTGGCCTGAGGCGGTGGACGAGGCCCTGTGCGTCGGCTGGATCGACGGCGTCCGGCACCGCATCGACGACGAGCGTTTCAAGATCCGCTTCACCCCGCGCCGGCGCGGCTCGCACTGGAGCAACATCAACATCCGCCGGGTTTCCGTCCTCAAGGCGGCCGGCCGCATGAAAGCTGCGGGCCTTGCGGCGCTCGCGGCGAGAAAGCCCTCCAAATCCGGCAGGGCGTCGTATGAGCAAAAGACGCCCGTGGTGCTCTCGCCTCAAGATATCAAAGTGTTCAAGCGCAACGCCGTGGCGTGGAATTACTACCGCACACTGCCGCCGGGCTATAAGAAAATGGTCAACTGGTGGGTCATCAGCGGCAAGAAAGCGGAAACGCGCGCCCGGAGACTCGCGGCGGTCATCGGCGCGTGCGCCCAGGAGCGACGTCTCAACTGGGCTGCAAAACTGATCTAAGATAGACGTAGCATCGACACATTCAGGGAGTCCACATGGACGTTCGAACTCTCGCGATGGTCGTCGTTTCGCTGCTCGCGGTTGCTGCCTGTGAGCGGTCAGAACAAGCGCAACCCGCACCGGCACCAGCCGCAGAGCCGGCTCCGGTCGCGAGATCGGCTCCCGCGGAGGCAAGTCCCTCCTTCGTCAACAAGGTCTGGCAGGTCGCTGAGTTCGGGCCGGTGGCTCCGGGCTCGCTTCGCGTCTTCCTCTCGGACGGCACGCTCGTCATGGCTTCGCCACACGAGACGCCCGCGTTCGGCGCCTGGCGTTATGACAACGGCCGCCTGACGATCACCGAGGAAGGCAAGGAATACCCCACCGACATTCTCGCTTTGAGCGAAATCGCCTTTCGGATCCGGATGCGCAGCCCCGGCGAGCCGGTCGAGATCCTGTTCAAACCGGCCGAGCAGATTCCGATGGGCCCGATTCCGAACGAACAGCCGGCCGCCGTCGCAAAGCAAGCGGAGATCGAACCGGCGGCCGTCGCATTGTGGGGAACAGCCTGGCGACTCGAGAGTCTCGCCGGCGCCGACGTGCTGGATGGCGCGCAGGCGACGCTCGAGTTTCCGGCGGAAGGCCGTGCGAGCGGCAACGGTTCCTGCAACCGCTTCAACGGTGTCGTGACCGTCGAGGGCGGCACGATCCAGTTCGGCGGCCTCGCGGCGACGCGCAAGGCCTGCGCGGAAGTCGTGATGCGGCAGGAAGACGCGTACTTCGCGGCGCTGCGGGAGGCCGAGCGTTTCGAGGTCGACAACGAGACGCTGCGAATCCACGCCACGGATCGGGCGGAGCCGCTGCAATTCATCGCGACGCCAGCACCCGCGGGCCGGCCCGCGCAGGCGATCCAGGTCGTGCCCGCAACAGAAACACCGGCTTTGGCCGGCATCTGGACCGTGGTGGCGCATTACATCCCCGGCGTCAGCGCCATGAGCGACGGCGAAGCCAGGACTCACTACGGCGAGACGGTGCGGCTGACCGATCGCTCGGCAATCTCGCCCGGGGCAAACTGCCGCGAACCACGCTATACGTCGAACCGGGTTTCAACGGAGCAGTACCTCGGGAGCGAGTACAAGATTCGGCCGGGAAGCCTCAAGCCGCTCGCCGCGCGGGAGCAAGTCCAACTGATGAGAGTCTCATGCGGCGGCACGCCTTGGGCGTCGCTCGGCGCCACGCTCCTCGAAATCGACGCGGATCGCGCGCTCGCGCCATGGGACGGCGTCTTCTTCGAACTGGCGCGCGATCGCGATTTCCGGGCGCTCGGACAAGAGCCCGGCTGGGAACTGGAGATCCACAAAGGCGCCGAGATGCGCCTGACCTACGACTACGGCAAAGGCACGGCCGTGACGCCGGCATCGCGGGCACAGGTGGATTCGAGCACCGGCACGCGGACTTATCATGGCGTCACCAGGGCGAATGACCTCCGCGTCGAGATCGTGCCCGTGGCATGCACCGACTCCATGAGCGGAAGATCGTTTCCCGCAACCGTGTCCGTCACGCTGAACGGCCGGACATTCCGCGGCTGCGGCCAGGAGTTGGCGACGCCATACCAAGGATAGGAGTACCGACATGACACGCACGATGCTGTCCGTAGTTCTCGCGTTCGTCATTTGGGCGCCGGCGCGCGCGGATGTCACGATCAACGCCACAGGCACCGGCACGGGGCTCGGCATGTCGGGCAGCACGACGAGCAGCACCTATATCAAGGGCCTGAAGATGCGCATCGACAGTGTCTTGGGCAAAAAGACCAGCACGACAATTTTCGACGTCGAGAACCAGAAAATGTACGTCCTCGACTCGCGGCGGATGGAGGCAGACGTGTGGGACATGGCCGCTTTCTCGCAGGAGCTGTCGAAGTCCGTCACGGTCGAAGGCATGCGGACCTCCGTGAAGCCGAACGGCCAGACGAAGCCGTTCGCCGGCCAAAACGCGGATGGCTATGACATGGAGATCGTCGTGCCCGCCACCATCGGTGGCGCGGATGGCATGCCGCTGACGATGGTACTGAGCGGTATCACGTGGATCGTGAAAGGGGCGCCCGGCAC
>JBATEA010000467.1:0-6657 GCA_049663745.1 Steroidobacteraceae bacterium
GGTGCATCGGGCGGGGCCGCTACGACGCAAGACGGGACCGCGGGCCAAGGCCCGGCGGCGAGCGGCGGCTCGAGTCGGCGCGAGGAGATCAATCGCCGTCTCGATGAAACCTTTGGCGTATTCGACGAGACGGTGCGCGGCACGCAGGAAGCGATCGCCAAGGAACGCGCCGAGCAACAGGGCCAGGGCGGCGGCGCACCCGGTGAAGGCGAGGCTGGCAGCGAGACAGGTGGCTCGGGCACCGGCGGCGATGCGGCCGACGGCAGTGGACCCAAGCGGCCGGGCGGGCTGGAGTCCGTCGGCCGCGCCGGAAAGAGCGAGGGCAACGGCGAAGGCGACGGCACGGCCGAGGGCGAGAAGACCGCGAGCACGCAGGGCGGCGTGGGCGGCACGGTCGGCGGCGGCGGCGGTGAAGGCCCGAAATCGGTCCCGGCCGACATTCCGGACGGTGCGGACGACGACATCGTCGCGCGCCAGATACGCGAAGCTGCGATGAAGGAAACGGACCCGGAGTTGCGCGCAGCGCTCTGGGATGAATACCGGCGCTACAAGAAAGGACGCTGACGCGATTGCCGCGGGCGAACCAGCCATGACCAGACTGACATCGCTTTGGATCGCAGCGGTGGTGGCCCTCGTCGCCGTGACCGGCTGTGTCAAGGAAACGCGGCCGCTGCCACTCAAGCAGGCGACCCAGGCGACCACGGAAATCCCGGCCGACCAGTTGCTCGACGTCGGTGTCCACATCTTCAATCCCGGCATCCCGCAGGCGGTCGAGGACGATCCGGATCTCGCGGAGAAGACGCGCATCTATCCCGATATCCGCAAGGCCGAGGCGCGCTACTTCGCGATGCAGCTGCGCGACACGCTGGAAGGCACCGGCAACTGGGGCACGGCGCGCGTCGTGCCGGCCTCGGTCCTCAATTTCGACCTCACCGTGGACGGCCGCATCGTCGAATCTTCCGGCACGACCTTGAAGCTCGCGATTACCGCGACCGACGCGACCGGCAAGATCTGGATCGACAAGAAGGAATACGAGGGCCTCGCCGACACGCGCGCCTACAAGGACGGCTATACCGCGGATCGCGATCCCTTCGAGAATGTGTATGTCTCGATCGCCGACGACCTGCTGGCGGTGCGCAAGGCAAAGTCGGCCGCCGAGCTCGCCAACATCCGCCGGGTCAGCGAATTGCGCTTCGCCAACGATTTTGCGCCTGTGGCTTTCAGCCAATACCTGGCGCAGGACGCAAAGACCGGCCAGTACCGTGTGCTGCGCTTGCCGGCCGACGACGACGTGCTGTTGCAGCGTGTCCGCCAGATCCGCGAGCGCGACTACGGGATGATCGACACCGTCAGCGAGAATTACTCGGCCTTCAGCGAGAAACTCGAGGTGCCGTACACCAGCTGGCGGCGCTATACCTACGACGAGATCGTCGCCGAGCAGAAGCTGAAGAAGCAGGCCCGCACCCGCATGGCGCTCGGCGCTGCGGCGGTCGCCGCGGCGATCTTTGTTCCCGACAGCTGCGACCGCAACAACAGCAGTCAGACTTGCGAACGGGCCTCGAGCGCGGCGCGCTACGGCGCGGCTGCCGGCGGCGTCGCCGCCGTCATCAGCGGCTATCGCAAGAACGAGCAATCCAAGATCCATGCGGAGTCGCTGAAGGAAATTTCCGGCTCGTTCCAGTCCGAGGCCGCGCCGTTGGTCGTGGACGTCGAGGGGCGTACGCTGCGCCTGACGGGCACGGCGGAGGAGCAATACGCGGAATGGCGCCGGTTGCTGCATGAGCTGTACCGCGAGGAAACCGGGCTGGTGCCGACCGCGCCGGCTGCGGATACGACCACGCCGGGAGCGCAGGCGGGCGGCGCGGGCTGACCCAAGATGATGGAACTGACTCCCGGGCTCGAACTCGGCGCCCGGTTTGCACTGATTCGCCGGCTGGGCAGCGGCGGAACCGCGGAAGTCTGGCTCGCCGCCGACTCGCTGCGCGCCGAGCAGGTCGCGCTGAAAATCTTTCTTGACCAGGCCGATGCCGGCCTCGCAGCGCGCCTCGCGATCGAGTTGGTGCGCGTGCGTGCGCTCGGTGCCGACCACGCGGTTCCGATCCACGATGTGCTGGAAGCCGACGGCCGGGCGCTGGTCGTCATGGAGTACCAGGAGGGCGGCGATCTCGGCCAGTTCCGCGGCCGTTCCCATGAGAGCTGGAAGCAGCCCGTGGACGATGTCGTCGCTGCGCTCGCGGCCGCCCACGCAGCAAACCTGGTCCATCGTGACCTCAAGTGCAGCAATGTGCTGCTGGATGCCGCGGGTCGAGCGCGCCTTTCGGACTTCGGCCTGGCGGCGCTCGTGGGCATGCAGGCGGCGGGCGGCTCGCCCTACAACGCGAGCCCGCAGCAGTTGCGCGGCGATGCTGCGACGCCGGCCGACGATCTGTATGCGCTCGGCGCGATGCTCTATGAGCTGATCGCCGGCCATCCTCCTTACTATCCCGAGATCACGCGCGAGCGCGTGCTGTACGAGCCGGTGCCGCCGCTCTTGCCGCGCGGCACCGTGCCGGTCGGCGTGCGCGAACTGGCACTGCGGCTCCTGGCGAAATCGCCGCAGGAGCGGCCGGCGAGCATGGCCGAATTGCGGCAGCGTCTCGCGGCCATCGGTGACGATGCGGGCGCTTCGCTCGAGACGCCCACGCTTGCAGGCATTACCGGCGCGGCGCGCGGGCGCAAGCGGCGCTGGCTGACTCCGCTGCTGGTCGCGGCCGCCGCCGCCATCGTGGCGGCGATCATCGGATTGCCGCAGTACTTCGCGGACCACGACACGGGCATCGTGCGCGAGGCGCGCGAAGTGGCGGAGGCGAAGAGCCGCGAGCGCAGGATTGAGCTGCAGCAAACCGCCGACAGCGCAACCGCGAAGGCCGCCGCCGAAGAAGCCCGCGGCCGCTTCGATGCGTCGTTCGCGTCGCTCGATGCGCACGCGGCCGCGAGCTGGGCGACCGAAAAGTTCGCGGCCGCCCGTGTCCAGGGTGAAATGGCCGCGCAGCGCCAGGCGGTGGGCGACTACGCCGCGGCGCAGCAGGCATGGGAATCGGGGGCGCAGCAACTGGCCTTGCTCGAGAAGGAGCGGCCGCGAGCGCTGCAGCAGGCGCTCGACCGGGGAAGAGCGGCACTCGCGCAGGCGAAAACCGCGGTGGCCCGCGCGGCGTTCGAGTCCGCGCTCGCGATCGAGCCGGGGCATGCCGCGGCGAAGTCCGGGATCGAGCGCGCAGCCCGGCTCGACCAGGCATTCGTGATCGTGGATGCTGCGGTCGCGAGCGAGCATGCGGGCCGCCTTGCCGATGCCGAGCAGGGATTTCGCAAGGCGCTCGCGCTCGACGCCGCGGCGCCGGGAGCCTCCGAGGGACTGTCGCGGCTCGCCACCCGCAAGTCCGGCGACGCCTATGCGTCCCTGATGTCGCGCGGGCTCGCGGACCTCACGGCCGGGCGTTCAGAACCGGCGCGCGCGGCATTCCGGCAGGCGCTGGCGATGCGGCCGGATTCCCGCGAGGCGCGCGATGCGCTCGCCTCGCTCGACCAGGGCCAGCGCGTGTCGGCACTGCAGCTGCTCGAGGCCCGCGCCGCGAGTGCCGAAAGCGACGAGCGCTGGGACGAGGCCCTCGCCGCTTGGCGCGAAGCCGCGGGGCTCGAACCGGGGCTCGCTTCCGCACGCGACGGCATTGCGCGGAGCGCGGAGCGCGCGGAACTGCAGCATCGCATCGACGCTCTGATCCAGAAGCCGGAGCGGCTCTGGGATCCGGCCGGGCGCGCCGAAGCGCGCACCGTGCTGGCGATGGCGGCCACTGCCGGCAATCCGCGGCAGCGCCTTGCGGCGGCATCGGCGGATCTCGAACAGCTGGCCGCGGCATCCGAAAGACCGGTGCGCCTGCGCCTGGAGTCGGATGGCCAGACCAGCATCGCGATCTACCGCGTCGGCCAGTACGGGCCCTTTTCGCAACGCGACTTCGAATTGCTGCCCGGACGCTATACCGTCGTGGGCACCCGTACCGGTTTCAAGGACGTGCGGCGTGAAGTGATACTGGTGCCGGGCGCGACGCCGTCGGCGGTGGTCGTGAAATGCGAGGAAACGATTTGAGCGACTTGTGGCTCGTCGAACCGCTCGGTGAACGGCCGCTCGCGCCGTCCGACCTGCCATTGACGGTCGGCGGCCCGGGCGCAGCCGTCGTGGTCCCCGGGTGCGCGCCGGGTGTCATCCGCGCGCGCGTGAACGTGTCGGAGAGCGGCCTGCGCGTGACGCCGGAAGCCGGCCAGCCCGCGGAGATGGATGGCGTCAGCATTGCGCTCGAAGAACGCGACGGCGGGCGCGCGATCGTCGTGCGCCACGGCGGCGTCGCGAATGTCACGCAGCCGCCGGAATTCGAGGGTCAGCCGTTCGAGACCGGGCCCGACCAGGGAGACCGGCTGCCGATTGCGGTCATCGCCCATGAACCGCGCCGCGCGCAAGGCGCACGTTCGCGCAGGTCCTGGAACTGGCGCAAGACCGGGTTATGGGGCGCGGCGGCCGTTGCGCTGCTGCTGTTGGGCTTCATGATGACCACGACCACGGTGCTGGTCTCGACGAGCCCGCTGGCGGACCTGGACGATGTCGAGTTCAGCGGCACGCTGCTCGACTTCGGGTTCAAGGGAAGCTATCTCGTGCCGCCGGGCGATTACGAGTTGCAGGTCGAGGCGGAAGGCTTCGCGCCGGCGCGGATGCCGGTCAAGATCGGCCGCGGGTCGGAGCAGCGCGTCGTCGTCGCGCTCGAGCGCCTGCCCGGTGTCGTCGCCTTCGACACCGGCGGCGTCGCCGCGACGCTTTCAGTGGACGGCGCCGCGCGCGGCCAGCTGCCCGGCGAATATGAACTCAAGGCCGGCACGCGCGAACTGCTGGTGCAGGCGCCGCACTACGCCGAGCAGCGGATGCGCCTCGAGGTGGCGGGCGGCGGTGCGCAGCAGGCTGTCAACGTCAAGCTGGAACCGCTGTTCGCGAAGTTGAGCGTGACGAGCGTGCCAACCGGCGCAACGGTCCTGGTCGGCGACCAGGAACTCGGTCGCACGCCGTTCGAGACACAGCTCGACGCCGGGCACTACACGCTCGCGATCGTGCACCCGCAGTACCGCCGCTTCGAGGGCCCGATCACCGTGCGCGCCGGCCTGCCGCTTGCGATCGGACCGGTCGAGCTCGGCAAGCCGGACGGCAGGCTCGATGTGCGCAGCAATCCGTCCGGCGCCGATGTCAGCATCGGCGGCCGCTATCGCGGACGCACGCCGCTCTCCGTCGCGGTCGCGCCGGGCATGCCGCAGGAAGTGCTGGTCAACAAGGCCGGCTACGCGCCGGTGACGCAGGCCGTGAGTGTCGAGAGCGGCGCGGAGCGCGCGCTCTCGCTGAATCTCGCGCCGGTGCTCGGCGAGATCCGCGTGCGCGGCGAGCCGGCGGACGCGGTGCTGTTCGTGGACGGCGCCTCGCGCGGACCCGCGAACCAGAGCCTGTCCCTGCCCGCTGCGCCACACGTGCTCGAGGTGCGAAAGAGCGGGCTCGAGACATTCAAGGCAACCGTGACCCCGCAGGCGGGACAGCCGCAGATCGTCGAGTACGCGCTGAAGACCGCGGGCGAGGCGCGCGTTGCCGGCATCGCGGCGCAACGCACGACGTCGTTGGGCCAGGAACTCGTGCTGATCCGCGGCGGCCGCTACACGATGGGCAGCCCGCGCCGGGAGCCGGGGCGGCGTTCCAACGAATCCGAGCGCACGATCGAACTGAAGAGGCCTTTCTACCTCGCGCGCCGCCAGGTCACGAACAAGGAATTCCGGGAGTTCCGGGCCGAGCACCTGTCGGGCATTTTCAAGGACGAGTCGCTCGACCTCGATCGTCAGCCCGTGGTGCGCGTCAGCTGGCAGGATGCGGCCGCGTTCTGCAACTGGCTGTCGAATCGCGACAAGCTGCCGCCCGCCTACGAGCGTCACGGCGATCGGCTCGACCTGATCGAGCCCGTGACGACCGGATATCGCCTGCCGACCGAGGCGGAGTGGGAATTCGCGGCGCGTTACGACGGCGGCGCCGCGACGCGCAAGTATTCCTGGGGCAACGACCTGCCGGTGCCGGCGCGCTCGGGCAACTGGGGCGATACCACGGCGATCTACCTCTCGTCCGTGACGATCACCGGTTACAGCGACGGCTACCGCGTCGCCGCGCCGGTCGGAAGTTTCCCGGCCAATCCGCTCGGCCTCTACGACATGGGCAGCAACGTGTTCGAGTGGATGACCGACCGCTTTTCCATCTACGTCGTCGGGCCGGACCATGTCTCGACGGATCCCGTCGGTCCGGGCGCCGGGGAAAGCAACGTAATCCGCGGCGCGAGCTGGCTGACCGGCAAGATCCCGGACCTGCGCGTTGCCGCGCGCGATTCCGCCAACAACGCCCGGCCGGATCTCGGCTTCCGCATCGCCCGCTACGCGGAGTAAGAACATGCGCTACTACATGCTGACGCTTGCCGCATTACTGACCACCACAGCGCTTGCGATCACTCCGCCGAAGCCGCAGGCCCCGCCTGCGGCGCCAGCGACTGAAGATCAGCCGGCAGCGCAGACCGCGGCGCCGCCGCCGGCGAGCGAGCGGCCGGACATCGCCGACGC
>JBATEA010000468.1:0-2977 GCA_049663745.1 Steroidobacteraceae bacterium
CGGCAATCTGTCGGCACTCGGCCAGGCGAAGCTGCTGCGCGTGTTGCAGACCGGCGAATTCGAGCGCCTCGGCTCCAATGTCACGCGCCACACGCGGGCGCGCGTGATCGCCGCGACCAATTCGAACTTGCCGCAACTGATCCGCGAGGGGCGGTTCCGAGAAGACCTTTTCTACCGGCTGAACGTGATCGAACTCGAGGTGCCGGCGCTGTCGGACCGTCAGGAAGACATCCTGCCGCTCGCGCGCCACTTCCTGGAGCCCGGGTTCTCGCTCTCGCCGGACGCAGAACGGGCGCTCCCGCGCTACAACTGGCCCGGCAACGTACGTGAACTGCGAAACGCGATTCACCGGGCCTGTCTGTTGTCCGTAGAACCGGTCCTTTCCAGCCGTGGGCTGGCCCTGCCGCCCGTACCGGAGAGCGTCGAGGGCGCCGATCTTGACCGGTCCACCATCGAACAGGCACTGCTGCTGGCCGACGGCGTCGTCGCGCACGCCGCGCGTGACCTCGGCCTGTCGCGTCAGGCACTCTATCGGCGCATGGAGAAGCTCGGCCTCAAGACACCCGTCGATCCCGGCCGGACATCAGTTCGCAACGGCTGATGGCCCGCAAGCCGCGCGCCAGCCGCTCGCTGGCCGGCCGCATCGCCGTCGTTTTCGGCTTCGTGGCGGTCGTCGCCATCTCCCTCGCGCTCGCGTTGCAGCATTACCTTGCTTCGCCCTGGCTGGCCGGCGGCGCCGCCTTGTTCGTGACGGTGCCGCTTGCGGCCTGGCTCGCGGGCCGCGTGGTCGCCGGCTGGAGCCGCAGCATCCGGGCGGTCACCGACGGCATCAGCAGCCTGAAGGACCACGATTTCAGCATCAGCGTGACGGCCGGCGCCGCCGACGAGATCGGCGACCTGACGACCGAATACAACACGCTGGGCGACCGGCTGCGGCGCGACCGGCTCGACCTGCACCAGCGCGAGCTCCTGCTCGACACCGTCGTGCAGACGACACCGCTCGCGCTCGTGCTGACCAATTCCGACGACGTCATCATCTTCGGCAACATCGCGGCCCGGCAGCTGTTCCACAGGGGACACAAGCTCGAGGGGCTGACGTTTGCGAACCTGCTGGAGCCTGCGCCGCAGCCGCTCCGCGAGGCGGTCGAGCGCGGCACGGATACGCTGTTCACGATCGAGCACGGCGCCGAGGCGGATATCTACCACCTGACAAGCCGGAACTTCGCGCTGAACAGCCAGCCGCACAGGCTGCTGCTGTTCAAGCAGCTGACGCGCGAGATGGCGGCGCAGGAAGTCGCGATCTGGAAGAAGGTGATCCGCGTCATCGGCCACGAGCTCAACAATTCTCTGGCGCCGATCTCGTCTCTCGCCCATTCGGGACTGACGCTCGCGCTTGCACCGGATCCCGATCGTCTCGCGCGCGTGTTCACGACCATCGAGGAACGCGCGACGCATCTCGCGTCGTTCATCGAGGGTTATGCACGCTTTGCCAAGTTGCCACAGCCCAGGCCCCTCGCCGTGAACTGGAACGAGCTGCTGGGCGGCCTGAAGGACAGCCTGTCGTTTCGGGTGATGGAGCCGGTGCCGGCCACGAATGCCTGGCTCGATGCGGCACAGATCGAGCAGGTGCTGATCAACCTGATCAAGAATGCGGTCGAGTCCGGTTCACCAGCCGAAGAAGTGACGCTCGCCGTGGCGCAGCGCAATGGCGGAATCGCGCTCGAGATCTGCGACCGCGGCTCGGGCCTGCCGCCGGAAGTCCTGCGCGACGCGCTATTGCCTTTTTTCTCGACCAAACCCAAGGGCACTGGTCTCGGCCTGACTTTATGCCGCGAAATTGTTGAAGCTCACGGTGGCCGCATTTCCCTTGCCAACCGCCAGGGCGGCGGGGCCATCGTCAGCGTATGGTTACCTCAACGCGGCGCGTCTTGACCGGCGGCGCCCCGCAAGCGAGCGAATGTCCGATCTTCTGAGCGAGCTGCGGGGTTGCCGCCGGTCAGGACGCGCGCGGTCAGGCTATCATTTGCCGTCGCTGCGCCTATGTTCCGGAGAATGGTTATGGAAAACTTTTTCGAGTTCGACGTGAAATCCATCGACGGCAAGGCGGACCTGCTCGGCGGCCTCAATGGCAAGGTCGTGCTCGCAGTCAACGTCGCGAGCAAGTGCGGCCTGACGCCCCAGTACACGGGACTCGAGGAATTGCACAAGGAACTGGCCAAGGAGGGCTTCACCGTCGTCGGTTTTCCCTGCAACCAGTTCGGCGCGCAGGAGCCCGGCAGCGAGAAGGAGATCAAGATTTTTTGCTCGGCGAACTATGGCGTGACCTTTCCGATGAGCGCGAAGCTCGAGGTCAATGGCAGCGGCAGGCACCCGCTCTATGCCTGGCTGACCGACGCGACGAACGGCCATCCGGGCGACATCGAATGGAATTTCGCGAAATTCCTGATCGGCCGCGACGGGCGCCTGCTGAAGCGCTATGCGCCGACGACCAAGCCACGCGACAACGGGCTGATGCAGGACATCGCGGACGCGTTGTGAGCGAGGATCCGGAGAGCGCGGATTCTGCTGCGCCGAACCAGGCGCCGCCGCTCGAGAACTACAATCTCTACTCGAGCGATCTCGCACTCAGCGCCGGGGTCGAACAGCACGGCGCGAGCTGGGCCGTCGAATCGCTGAAGTCATTCGGCGAGGTGGTGGGCACGTCGGAGATCATTGCCCTCGCCCGGGCGGCCGATCGCCATCCGCCCGAGCTGCAAACACATGATCGTCAAGGCAACCGCCGCGACATCGTCGAGTTTCATCCGGCTTATCACCAATTGATGACGGTCGGATGCTCGGTTGGCGTTCACTCGAGCCCATGGGCGGAACCGCGACCGGGGGCACAGGTGGCGCGGGCGGCGATGTACCTGCTGTACGGCCAGGTCGAAAATGGCACGCAGTGCCCGATGACGATGACTTTCGCGGCGACACCCGTGCT
>JBATEA010000469.1:0-2253 GCA_049663745.1 Steroidobacteraceae bacterium
ACCCGGGAACCTGCCGCAATCTCGACGCCGCAGCGCGCGCCGCGCGCGCCGGGGACGGCCGCCAGCCCGCGTGGCGGTTCCGGGTGCCGGAATCGCGGAGCGTCGAGTTTGAAGACCTGGTCCGCGGACCGCAGTCCATTGCCACCTCGACGCTCGGCGATTTCGTGGTGCGGCGCGCCGACGGCGGGCCGATGTTCTTTTTCTGCAATGCCGTCGATGACGCGCTGATGGGCGTGACGCAGGTGCTGCGGGGCGACGATCACCTGAGCAACACGCCGCGCCAGCTCCTGCTGCTCGAGTCCCTGGAGCTGCCGGCCCCTCGCTATGGTCACCTGCCATTGCTCGTGGACTCTGGCGGCTCACCGCTTTCGAAGCGCCGCGGCAGCGCCACCGTGGCCGAATTGCGCGCACGCGGCTATCTCGCGGCCGCGGTCGGCAATTACCTGCTGCGGCTCGGCCATACCGGTGCGCCCGACGAGTGGGTGAATCCCGCAGAGTTCGCCAATTGCTTTCGCCTCGACCGGCTCGGCCGGGCGCCGGCGCACTTCGATGCAGCCCAGCTCGATCACTGGCAGCGTGAGGCCGTCAGGCGCCTGACGCCCGGGCAGGCCGTGGACTGGCTCGGCGCGGAATTGCCCTCGGGCTGGTCGGACCGGGAACGCCTGGAGCTCGCGGCCCTGCTGCGCGGCAACCTGCTGTTCCCGGCCGATGCCGCGGGTTGGCTGTCGGTGCTGCGCGGCGAGCTGGCGCCGCTTGCCGCCGAGGACAGCGCGGTGCTTTCCGAAGCGGGACCGTCATTCTTCGAGGCGGCGCTCGCCGCCTACCGCGCGGCGGGCGCCGATTTCGGCGCGCTGGGGAGGGAACTGAAGCAGCGCACCGGTCGCAAGGGCGCGGCGCTCTTCATGCCGCTGCGCATTGCCTTGACCGGGCGGCGCGACGGTCCTGAACTCGCGGCCCTGCTGCCGGCGATCCCGCCGGCGCTGGTGCGTGCGCGCCTCGCGGGCGCGGCGCGGGTCCACTGAGTCCGCATTCGATGCTGCAGATCTACAACTCGATGACCGGCCGCAAGGAGCCGTTCCGCGAACTCGTGGCGGGCCGGGTCGGCATGTATGTCTGCGGCATGACCGTCTACGACCACATCCATGTCGGGCACGCGCGCTCGCAGATCGCCTTCGATATCGTGCGCCGCTGGCTGCAGGCGAGCGGCTATCAGGTCAACTACGTGCGCAACATCACCGACGTGGACGACAAGATCATCAATCGCGCGCGGGAGCTGGGCGAGTCCGTCGAGGCGTTGACAGCCCGCTATATCGACGCCATGGACGAGGACCTCGCCGCGCTCGGCGTGCTGCCCGCCGACCACGAGCCCCGCGCGACCCAGTTCATGCCCGAGATCATCGCGATGATCTCGACGCTGGTCGCGAAGGGCAATGCCTACGTCGGCACGAGCGGCGACGTGTTGTATTCCGTCGCGAGCTTCAAGGACTACGGAAAGCTGTCAGGCAAGAAGCTCGCCGACCTGCGAGCCGGTGCGCGCGTGGAGGTGGACGCGAGCAAGCGCGATCCGCTCGACTTCGTGCTGTGGAAACGCGCCAAGCCCGGCGAGCCGTCCTGGGACTCGCCCTGGGGTCCCGGCCGCCCCGGCTGGCACATCGAATGCTCGGCGATGGCGGTCGCGCTCCTCGGCGGGTACTTCGACATCCACGGCGGCGGCATGGACCTCCAGTTCCCGCATCACGAGAACGAGCTCGCGCAATCCTGCGCGGCCTGCGGCACGCCCTTCGTCCACGTCTGGATGCACAACGGTTTCGTGCGGGTCAACGACGAGAAGATGTCGAAGTCGCTAGGCAACTACTTCACGGTGCGTGAGGTGCTTCCGCGGCTGCGGCCCGAAGTGCTGCGCGCCTTCGTGCTGTCGAGTCATTACCGCGGGCCGATCAATTACGGAGAGGACAACCTGCGCCAGGCCGATGCGGCGCTGCAGCGGCTCTACCTCGCGCTCCGCGACGTTCCGGTCAAAGGGGACGCAACCCTTTGCAAAGGGGACGCACCCCTTTGGCCCGGCCAAAGGGGTGCGTCCCCTTTAACCTCGCCTTTGACGCGCCGTTTCGCGGAGGCGATGGACGACGACTTCAACACGCCCGAGGCACTCGCCGCGATGCAGTCGCTCGCGCGCGAGCTGAATGTCGTCAAGGCGTCGGGCGATGCCGGTGCCGCCGCGGCGATCGCCGCGGAGCTGCGTGCGCTTGGCGC
>JBATEA010000470.1:0-1605 GCA_049663745.1 Steroidobacteraceae bacterium
GCCCGCGCGCCGGTCGCCGAGGCCGGGCACCTCGCGGTCGGCCAGGTTGTCACCGTGCACGGCAGCGCGAAGCAGGCCGAGAGCAGGATCCGGGCGATCGTGCCGGTCGGCGATGAGCGCTCGCGCCTGCTGGAAGTACGCGTCGGCCTCACCGACGGCGGGTGGACAATCGGTTCGGCCGTGCGTGTGGATCTGCCGGCCGCGCAGGTCGCCGCAAGTCTGGTCGTGCCGAGGGATGCCGTCATCGTGCGCGCCGACGGGGCGCATGTGTTCCGCGTGGCCAGGGGCGATGTCGCCGAGCGGGTCGCCGTGAGGCTGGGTAACGGCGCCTCCGATCGCGTCGAAGTCCAGGGTGGCCTTGCACCGGGGGATCGAATCGTAGTGCGCGGCGGTGAACGGCTGCGAGCTGGCCAGGCGCTGACGATCACGACGAGCTCGGCGGCGGCCGCGACGCATCCCGCGCCGCCCAGGACCTAGCGGGGCGATGTCCGGAATCGACGAACTGACGCGCAGTCGTCTCCTGGACCGGCGGATCGAGATGCTGCAGGTCCCGTTGCCGCAGGCGCCAGCCCCCGCCTCAGCGCCGTGATTGCGGCACCGGCAGGGCGCGATCAGTCGTCATCGACGATGTCGATTCGCAGGCCCGCAATCGGATCGGCCGATTTACGCCCCGATTCGTAGCGACCAAGATAGACATTGAAGCTCTTGGCGGGTTCTCGGACCGCGTCATTGACCAGAGGAATATAGATCGTGCGGCTCTGTTCGCCCGGCGCAAACTTTTCGACGCGCCGCCCGAGATCCGCGTAATCCTTTCCGGCGATCGCCGTATTCTCGCTGGTCCACCAGACAACGGAAGCCGGGGCTTTCCCGTCGCCTGAACGCTGAATGTCTATGCGCGCTGCAACGTCGCTTTCCGAAATCGTCATGGCTGCCAGGGGGAAATGAAACCGCGACTCGCGCGCTGCCGGGTCGGGGGCTGCGGTCGCGGCCACCGGAGGCGCAATCGCCGATCCCTGATCGATCTGCGGCGCCGGGGCGGGCGCGATCACGTTGCCGGTCGGCGCGGTGACGTCAGATGGCCGGGCGGCAACAGGCGCGCCCGCTGTCGCGCCAGGTTGCGCAACGGGTGCTTCCCGAATGTTCGCGTCGATGGCCACCATCAGTTCCGCGGTCCAGTCGCGCAGGCTATCGCGGTAGACGACTGTCAGTGCGATCAGTCCGGTCACGACGAGGAACGACAGCAGTCTGCCGAGCAGTCCCCGGGACCGCGCGCGCGGCGGCGCGATTCGTTCGGTCACCACGACGTTCACCGGCTGCGGCGCCTGCTGCGCCGGGGTCCGGCGCGATGCGGGACTACCGGAAACAGCCGCGCGCAATCGCTCATTGCCGGTTACGCCGAACCCGTTCAGGAACTCCGCCACTGTCGGCGTGCGATGCTCGCGCTGCAGCGCGAGCCCGCCGGCAATCGCCTGCCACTGGCGCGGCGACAGGCCGTCAATTGGCGTCGGTTCGAGCCCGGCTCGAAGAGCCTCCGACGGCGTGTTCGCGTTGAATGGATGCCTGCCGGCCAGCAGTTCGTACGTCAGGCAGGCGAGCGCGTAGACG
>JBATEA010000471.1:0-2930 GCA_049663745.1 Steroidobacteraceae bacterium
TGTCCGGGCAGGGTAAAACGGCCGTTGCGGGGCGGCCCGGGGTGGCGGCGGCCTGCTGCCCGCGTCTGCCGGCCTTTTGCGGCAGCGGCCGCCGGGCAGGAAAAAGGCCGGCCCCGGTGGGGACCGGCCTTCGCATCTGCAGGTGCGTATCAGCGCGAATCCCTGGTCGCGAGGCGGCCCTTACTTGCCCGCCGCCGCATGACCAAAACTCCGGCGATAAGTCACGCCGATCGTCCGCGGCTGGTTCGTCAGGAAGCCGACGCGCGCCACGCGACCGCGTTCCTGGTCGAGGCCGAGATGCGCCGACTCGTCCGCGATGTTGTTGATGAACAGCGCCGCTTCCCACTCATCGGCGCGCACGCCGAAGCGCAGGTTGGCGACGTCGTATTCGGGCAGCAAAGGATCGAAGGTAAAGCTCGTAATCGTCGGCGAGCCGTAACTGCGGATTGCGAATGTATCGAAGCCCGGGGCCTGGTCCGCCACCTGCGTGTAACGATCACCGACGTGCTGGAAGCTGCCGGTGATGTAGCCCTCCAGCCGGTCGGTCATTGGCCATTTGTAGGTCGCATTCGCGGCCATCTGGAATTCAGGCACCGACGCCATGCGGGCGCCATCTTCCATCGCACCGACGACCGTCACGGCCCCGCCCGCGCTCGTCGACGTGATCGTCGAATCGAGCTCGGAGCTCACGAGGCTCGCCGAGAAACCGAAATCGAAGTGATCGGTCGGCTGTGCGATCAACTCGACTTCTACGCCCTGCGCGTGCGCCTTCGGCACGTTGAAGATGATGCGCGACGAGCAGGTGCCAGCGACCACGGGCACCTGGAAGTCGTCGATTTCCGCCCGGTACGCGGAGATGTTGAACTGGCCGCGGCCACCCGCGAAACCGACCTTCGCGCCGAGCTCGTAGTTGGTCAGCTTCTCGTCGTCAAAGGAGTCCCGGCCGCCAAACGTGATCAGGTCGGCCGCCGAGCAAAGGCCCTGGTTCAGCGGGTCATTGATGCCGCCGAGACGGAAGCCCTGCGCCACCTGGGCGTTCAGTTGCACGTTCTCATTGAGGTCATATGAAAACAGCACGCGCGGCAGGATATCGTCGGATTTCGCCGATCCCGGCCCGTTGCTCGGCTCCGTCGGCAAACCATCGGAATCCGCAAAGAGGCCGCCAAAATACAGCACGCGGTCTTCCTGGAAGTCGTAGTAGCGCGCGCCGACCGTCACGTTCGCGCGTTCGCCGATCGCGAAATTGACCTCGCCGAACACCGCCTTCTGTTCGAAGTCATACGGGATGCGCGAGAAGAAGGGTGTGTCATCCGGCGCACCCAGGTCGGCGCTCGTCACGCCGCAGTCCGGCGGGCCGCCGCACAGCAGGTCGATCATCAGGGCGTCGTAACCGGGTGTCGGCAACGTCTGGCCATAGTTGCGCTGGATGTCGCTGTAGAAGGCGCCGACGAGCCACTGGAATCCGCCGTCGTAATTTGACGCGAGTCGCAGTTCCTGCGTGAACACCGTGAGCGTCGTATCGTCGAACAGCGGTGAATCCAGGCGCGGCTGGTCGCCGGTCCCGCCGAGGTCGAAGGTCACGCTGCCGGTCAGCTGCGTCGCGTCGCGAATCACCTGGATGTCGCGATCCGTGTATGAGCTGATCGACGTCAGCGTCAGGTCGCCGAGTCCGACTTCGACCGTCAGATCGGCGAGCAGGAACTGGTCGGTGAATTTTTCCTGGAGCTGCGTGTACTGCTGGCGGTCCAGCAAGGTCACGGCCGGTTCGGTCGTCGTGAACGGGTTGGCCAGGATGTTCCAGACATCGGTGCGGTTGTAGCCGTCCATGTCCGTGTCCTGGTAGATCACGCGCGGCGTGATCGCCAGGTTCTCGTTCGGCTCGAAGCGCATGGCGGCACGAACGCCCCACTTGGTGCCGCCGTTGACGTCCTGGTTCACCGAACCGCCCGGCTGCACGGCGTCGATGAAGCCCGGCACGTCGTTGTACCAGCCGACCATTCGGAACGCGGCCGTGTCCGACATCGGCATGTTGAACATGCCACGCACGCTGCCGCCAATGTCGCCGCCGTCGATCGAACTGCCGGTCAGCTCGACGTCGCCGTAGCTGGCGCTCGGATCGGGCTGGTTCGTGATGTAGCGCACCGTGCCGGCCAGCGAGCCGGAACCGAACAGTGTGACCTGCGGGCCGCGCAGCACTTCGACGCGGTTCAGGTCGTAGAGCTCGAGATCCGGCGTGAACAGCGACAGCGAGATCACGGACTCATCCATGTAGACGCCGACCTGCTCCTTTACGCCCGGCAGGTCGCGGTCGGTCTTGCCGGCCGAGATGCCGCGGATGCCCACCTGGCTCTGGCCGGGGCCGAGGTTCTGGACCGAGAAGCCGGCGACATTGCGGGAAATGTCCTCGATGTTCGTCGCGCCCGCGTTGCGGAGCTGCTCGCCGGTGCGCGCGCTGACCGCGAACGGCACGTCCTGCAGCGACTCGGCGCGCTTGCGCGCCGTCACCGTGATCTCTCCGAGCACGGTCTCTGCGTACGCTGCCTGGCCCAGGACGAGAACCACCGCTGCTGCAACCAGAGAAGCCGGCCGCGGCCGAAGAATGCTGTTCATGTTGTTGCCCCCATTACAGTCCGACATCCGCGGACCTGTTGTTGTAAGGCAGTTTCACTGTAAAGCGATTTTCCTGCAAGTACGTGCTGTCGTTGCGACCGGGCAACGCTGCCAGGTCATGTCGGGCGGGCCCGACGGACGGCGTTGACCCCTGCCGCCCCAGAGACGAAATCACCCTGGCTGGAGCAGGCGCCCAAGGCGCCGTCCGAACAGCAGGACCAGCAGGCCGCCGGCGCCGCCGATGGCGGCGTGCATGGCCCAGAACCCCGCCGGACTCATCTTCTCGTAGAACCCGCCGATCCAGCCGATCAGGTTGTTCG